>JASMLU010000038.1 GCA_030748535.1 Candidatus Krumholzibacteriia bacterium | reverse complement strand
TTAGACGGGATAAAAGTGGTAGAGGTTCTGATCAAGCCCATGGAAACTTTATTGCGCATAAAAAACTAATTGAAAATAGTTTTTTTTATTCAAATACAGAGGGTCCAATAGCGACTGTTTATTCCTTGAAAAAGATATCCTTCAATAAAAATTCTGAATTAATAAATGGTTTAGGTGAGCCATATTCTATTGTACACCAGTACGATAAGAGATGGTCGGAATTTAAACCACATGTAGATAAATTAATAAAAAATTTGAATATATAGTTTTTATGTATTTAAAAAAGAAAATGATTTTGGTGCGCCCGGAAGGATTTGAACCCTCAACCTTCTGATCCGTAGTCAGACGCTCTATCCAATTGAGCTACGAACGCACACAATGGTTTTAAATTATTGAATGAATAAAACAATAACATTTTTAGCTAAAGACGTTAATAGTAATCTCAGATTAGATAAATGTCTAACAAGTAAGTTCGAAACATTTACAAGGTCAAGAATCAA
>JASMLU010000037.1 GCA_030748535.1 Candidatus Krumholzibacteriia bacterium | reverse complement strand
TAATTGGATTAATTGTGCCTAATGTATTTGAAGTGTGGGTTATCGAGATTAACTTTGTTTGATCATTTAACATGCCCTCCAAATGATCCAGTTTAATTTCACCAAGTTCATTGATTGGAATTACTTTCAAATTGGCACCGGTTTTTAGGCTGAGTTCTTGCCAGGGAACAATATTGGAATGGTGTTCCATGGTTGAGATTAATATTTCATCTCCTTCGCCAATAGATTTTGATAGTGAGCTTGCCAGGATATTAATTGATTCCGTTGTGCCTCTTGTGAAAACAATTTCATTGGAAGAGTTTGCGTTGATAAATTGAGCAATCTTCGATCGTGATTGTTCGTATAATTCTGTTGCTCTGACACTCAGAGTGTGAACACCTCTGTGGACATTTGAATGGTCTTTATTGTAATAATTACAGATGGCATCAATGACAGCTTTTGGTTTTTGTGTAGATGCTGCATTGTCTAAATAGGCTAACGGAGCACCATTAATTTCTTGATCAAG
>JASMLU010000036.1 GCA_030748535.1 Candidatus Krumholzibacteriia bacterium | reverse complement strand
CTCATCGTGGGTTCGAATCCCACCCTCTCCGCCGACCGACCTCCCCTGGGTCGGCCGCCCGTGACGGCGGTTACCAGCGGTGGGTCGGATTCCGGGTGCCTCGTACACTCGGTCCGCTGCGCTCGTAGCTCAATTGGATAGAGCATCTGACTACGGATCAGAAGGTTGGGGGTTCGAGTCCCTCCGAGCGCGCCAGGCCTCTGTGCAGGTCAGGGACGGGGCTGGGGCGGCGGCGGGAGTGCGGCCTGGAGTTCCTCGACGGTGACACCGAGGGTCGCTGCGGCGACCTCGAGGTCGGGCGGCGGTGGACCCAGTGCGGCGAGCAGTTCGTCGAGGGTGACACCCAGGACTTCGGCGGCCTCGGTGAAGTCCGGTGGAGCACCGTCCGGTCCGCCTGCCCCCATGCCGCCGCGCCCACTACCACCGGGCAGGGAGGCATTCGGGTTGTCGGGACTGGTGAGCGAACCGACAGCCGTCACCCCGGTCAGGCAACCCGGGAGATTCGGT
>JASMLU010000035.1 GCA_030748535.1 Candidatus Krumholzibacteriia bacterium | reverse complement strand
GGGGTTATATTCAAAGACATGGGCAGTAAGGGCGAAAACAGGCGAGATCCGAGGAAGCCTGGTGTTTCCCTTCCAATCTCCACAACTTGTTGCTTTTGTGGGGATTACCGGAAATGGACAGAACGTGCGCCCCTTCAAAACCGTTCCTCGGATCCCAAAAACGCCGTTTTTGGGCAGGGTTCCGAGGAAACTGTGTATTTTGTTTCATTACAATGGATTGGGGTGATATTGGGACAGGTATTTTGACCAAAACCGCTCAGATTTGGAGGCCAGATTGTGGGATCCGAGGAAATCGCCTTGAAAGCCGTTGTCTGACAACGAGATATAAGGGCGGAGTCGGAATTTCTCCCTGCTAGAGAAGGGATTGTGACTTTGCGAGATCTTCAGTCATAATGTGTCTGGCGGAACTGGTCGGAATTTCTCCCTGCTAGAGAAGGGATTGTGACCGACAAGAGCCGCGTCTGCGCTTCACGAGATTGTTCCAGCCCGTCGGAATTTCTCCCTGCTAGAGAAGGG
>JASMLU010000034.1:283-525 GCA_030748535.1 Candidatus Krumholzibacteriia bacterium | reverse complement strand
GGCTTGAGATGTTCGGGGGCGAGTCAGCCAGATAAACCTGAACTAGCTGGCCTTAAATCCTGCATCAGGGAGTTATTAACAGCGAACAAGGATGAAGAATCCAAGAAAGCTGATGACAAGCATGTAGTAGCTTCTATTGAGATGCTTTCGGACGCGGGTTCGATTCCCGCCACCTCCACCATTTCACCGAATCCCTTTTGACAAACCCTGTCATATTGGGGGTTGGATGTAAATTTTCAGTA
>JASMLU010000034.1:0-273 GCA_030748535.1 Candidatus Krumholzibacteriia bacterium | reverse complement strand
ACTGTCACAGATGCAGTTGTGTTTTAGACACTGCCAAGGACACTGTGGCATGAATCGTACTCATCTCGTCCACCGCAAAACTGGTAGCAGTTACCTTTTCCGTTCCTACATTCCTTCAGATTTACAACCACAGTTTCAAAGAAAACAGTTTCAGTTATCTTTGCGTTGTGGTATCCTGACTTTATCTAAGTTTTTTGCCTCCAATCTCAATTCGGTGACTCAGTCTATCTACAGTTCCATCCGAGACAATCCTGATATGAACAAACTAACTGC
>JASMLU010000033.1 GCA_030748535.1 Candidatus Krumholzibacteriia bacterium | reverse complement strand
GGTCTAACCCTCTGCGCCGTGCCTTCCCAGTCACTTCAGCTAATCCTCTTATTATCCTTTGTTGGCGGCCCTACAACCCCACCGGGCGCACCCGGCGGTTTAGGCTCTTCCCCCTTCGCTCGCCGCTACTGAGGGAATCTCGATTGATTTCTTTTCCTTCGGGTACTGAGATGTTTCAGTTCCCCGAGTTCGCCCTGCTGACCTATGGATTCAGTCAGCAGTGCATGGCCTCAACAGCCATGCGGGTTACCCCATTCGGAAATCCCCGGATCAAAAGATGTTTGCTCTTCCCCGAGGCTTATCGCAGCTTGCCACGTCCTTCATCGCTTCCCAGAGCCAAGGCATCCGCCCTGCGCCCTTGCTACCTGACTTAACAGTCAAGATCATCAACCCTTGATGACCCTCACAGATGCTCTTGGGACACCAAAACCTCCGATTCTATTGTCTAAAAACCAATGATAGAATAATAAACCGGCCATCCTTTCAGGATAACCTGTCCATTACCCCATGTACTAAACATCCAGACCTGG
>JASMLU010000032.1 GCA_030748535.1 Candidatus Krumholzibacteriia bacterium | reverse complement strand
CTATTAATCGCGGCTCCTGGCTGATTCAATACCTTTTCATCCAGATTCAAAATAGCCGGTTGCTCTATATTGCGCAGTTCTTCCTTATCAGGGAAATAACGGAGAATGGTCTTGGATATAAATGGCGTGAAGGGGATAAAGATAATCGTGGCCATAATATTAAAGACTGTATGAGCGTTGGCAATCTGGCGGGGAACATTATCAGATGTCTGCGCTATAAAATCAGCAAAATATGGAATCCAAAAACAAAACAACAACACTCCAATAATATTAAAGGTTACATGCCCTATAGCGACACGCTTGGCATCACGAGTTGCATTCAATCCAGCTAGGATCGCGGTAACACAGGTGCCGATATTGGCGCCAAAGATCAACGGTATGCCAGCTTCTAGCGTTATGGATCCGCCACTTGCTAAAGTAATGACAATTCCTGTGGTAGCGCTGCTGCTCTGGATCAAGGCGGTGAAAACAGCACCAGCAATAATTCCTAGAAATGGATTTTCAAAACTGGTAAGAATACTATTGAACGTAGGATCGGACCG
>JASMLU010000031.1 GCA_030748535.1 Candidatus Krumholzibacteriia bacterium | reverse complement strand
GCCTCCCGATGTCCCAGATCGCTCCTCATTCCGGGAGATTGTACCACTGCGATCATCCCGTTTCAAGTCGGAGGCCGACAAAATGGCCGCCAGCGCCATCGCGAGGCCCGGTTTCGCGCTTCCGGGAGCCATATCGTCTGCGGAGCGAGCAGACCGGTCCGTCTCCGTCGTTCCCGGCTTCGGTCTCCTCCGCACCTGCGCAGGTCGGTCGCTCCTTGCTGTCCAGTGGGTTCAGTCCCAGCTGTCCTGGCCGCCGGTCTGGTCGATCTCCGGCCAGGCGGTCTGGGCCGACGGCGTGTCCGACGGCTCGAACCCCAGTTCGACCTGCGGCGGCGCCCGGGCCGGCAGCACCACTGGCGGCGTGACAGGCTCGCCGACGTGAGTGAGGATCCGTGTGATGATCGGCGGATCGAGGATGAAGGCGATGATCCGCATGGGCTGGCCGCAGCGGGGGCACAAGAGCGGCAGACATTCGTAGATCCGCGCCAGCAGCAGCGCCCAGCAGCGGGCGGCAAGATGGCCGGCGGCGCTGCGCGGCTCGCCGGCGTCTGTCGAGAGCGGGCGCGAGTCGGT
>JASMLU010000030.1 GCA_030748535.1 Candidatus Krumholzibacteriia bacterium | reverse complement strand
GATGAAATGAAACTAATAATGGAAATTTCTTGGGAAATGTCTGTTAAGACATCCTTGGCTTACTCACAGTGGTACGAGCATGGTATTTCCACAAACCAGTGACCACCCTCTTCCCCAGTGGTCTGGTTCGGGCGCCACTTCTTATTACTTACCCAGGGACTGATCGACTTGAGGATTTTAAAGACCAACCTATCATTAGGTTTGGCGGTGAATATGCTCAATAAATCGTCATAGAGCTTCGCCTGCTGTTTCGGCAAGATGACTATTGCCCTTTTAGGCGATATAGTCGCTTTGGAGATTCTGTCAAAGGTAAAGCCACATTATATGTGGTGCCGGGAGCGGGAATCGAACCCGCATAGCTCTTAGAGCCGGAGGATTTTAAGTCCTCTGCGTCTACCAGTTCCGCCATCCCGGCGTACATTGCTCAGATTAAGTTTTGGAGTACGAATTGTAACAACTTGTTCCCAGTTTTAAAACCTACTGCTTTAGAAAATCCCTTACTTTTACTTAAATTGGGTGAAAATATTACATTATGGGGTATGCTGTACGTTTGTAAAGTGTTTGTCTGTAAAGACATTTGGCCAGTGAATTTTGCGTACATTTTATTACTCCGAGCCCGCGGTATCAAA
>JASMLU010000029.1 GCA_030748535.1 Candidatus Krumholzibacteriia bacterium | reverse complement strand
GGTCGAACCGTCGGAATTGAAGCATCTTAGTACGACGTGGAAGAGAAATCAATAGAGATTACCCAAGTAGTGGCGAACGAAAAGGTAACAGCCCAAACTGAATCTGTTATGGTAACTTAACAGAGATGTGGTGTATACGGACTCATATAATGATCCTAGAACATAGTTGAAATAATCTGGAACGTTTTGGCATAGAGGGTGATACCCCCGTAAACGAAATGGTATAGGATTAGTTGAGTACCAGAGTAGATGTCCTTGGTAGTGGGCATCGAATATTAGGAGAAAGTAGCTTCTAAGGCTAAATATAACTCAAAACCGATAGTGCACTAGTACCGTGAGGGAAAGCTGAAAAGTACCCCGGAAGGGGGGTGAAAAGTGCATGAAATCTATTACTTACAGACGTGCATAGCATGAAAGGTGATTTTTCCAGATTGGAGGTTCTAGCAATAGAGCTAAAGATTTGGAGCTCAAATCGTCAGTGTTACGCGTTCCGTCTCGAAACACGGGCCAAGGAGCTAACTGTCATGGCAAGACTAAACCAGACAAGGTGGAGTCGAAGGGAAACCGAGTTCTCGCAGCATTAGCGAGGAGAAGCGTGTGAAAGTGCGTTGAGTCATGGCGGCCAGGCTAGAAGCCAGTCGATCTAATCCTGAGCAAGCTGAAGGCGGGCGAAAGCCCGCTGGAGGGCTGAAGCAGTTCTGACGTGCAAATCGTT
>JASMLU010000028.1 GCA_030748535.1 Candidatus Krumholzibacteriia bacterium | reverse complement strand
TTATATGCAAAGTTTGATTAGTTCAGGAATATTAACCTGATTTCCATTCGCTATACTCAGTTAAGGTATAGCTTAGGTACCGACTAACCCTTGGTTAAACGATATTGCCAAGGAAACCTTGCTCTTGCGACGCCAACCATTCTCAGGTTGATCTGATCTTACTAACGCCAAGATTCTCATTCCGTCCCGCTCCATCCTTTCTTACGAAAAAACTTCTGCGCAGAACAGACGCCTGCTTACCAGAACGCTCATCTGAGCGCCTCCGGAGTATCGGTAGTATACTTAGCCCCGTCCATTTTCAGGGCCTCGAACCTCGATAGGTGAGCTATTACGCTTTCTTTAAATGTTGGCTGCTTCTGGGCCTACATCCCCACTGTCTCAGGTTCAAGACACCTTTCGTTACACTTAGTATACATTTTGGGACCTTAACTCCAGTCTCCGTTGTTCCGGTCTCGGAACAGCACCTTACGCGCTGCCCCCGATTCCCACTTTAAGCAGCTGACAGGTTCAGAGTTGGAAGAAATTCCGTAATCTTTCGACCCTGCGAATTCTATCCGTACTTTACCCCGCCAACAAACTAAGTGAGACTATACTGAGGCATATTTCAACAGGAACCAGCCATCGCCGAACTAGATAGGCTTTTCACCCCTATTCGCAGATCATTCGAGTGCATGCACACAACAACGGTTCAGCCTTCCATTCTCCTTTCGGAAAACTTCAGCTTGTCCACGAATAGATCGTCCGGCTTCGGGTCTTACCCAAGTGACTAACGCATTTTCATACTCGCTTTCGCTTCGGCTCCTTTCGTTAACCTCGCCACTTTGATAAACTCCTTGGCCCATTTTTCCAAACGTACGTTACAACACCTTAGTGCCGTAACCATATGTGACTAACAGATTTCAA
>JASMLU010000027.1:612-932 GCA_030748535.1 Candidatus Krumholzibacteriia bacterium | reverse complement strand
GGCATCCACGGCCACGCTGGAGGCCGACTCCTGGCTGGCGGACCTACGGGGCCAGGTCAACAGCTGACTGGTCACGTTGCCAACTGGGCCCTGTGGCGGAGGGAGGGGGATTCGAACCCCCGGAGCCGTGAGGCTCAACGGTTTTCAAGACCGTCGCAATCGTCCGCTCTGCCATCCCTCCGCCGGTGAGCGTACCGGCGGGGGTCCGCGGTCTCGGGGCCGCCGGTAGCCTGCGGTCTCCGTGGTCGGGCCCCCGGGCCGGGCCTCGAGGAGAGGTGGCCGAGTCAGGTCGAAGGCGCTCCCCTGCTAAGGGAGTATGG
>JASMLU010000027.1:0-603 GCA_030748535.1 Candidatus Krumholzibacteriia bacterium | reverse complement strand
AAAAGCTCTTCGTGGGTTCGAATCCCACCCTCTCCGCCACAACCACCTGGTGGGCCGTCAACGGGCCACTCATACACTCGGGTGTCTGCGCTTGTAGCTCAATTGGATAGAGCATCTGACTACGGATCAGAAGGTTGGGGGTTCGAGTCCCTCCAAGCGCGCTAGGTGTTTGTGCAGGTCAGAACCCCAGTTGGGTTCGACTGAATCTCATCTACCAATCCATCCAGACGATCATTTTGAAGCCCCGATGGCAGTCGGGTAGATGGTGTCAGGATTCATAATTCACTCTGACTGCCCTTGGGTTAGAGCCAAGACCATCCACTCTTTCATCGCGACGCCATCGAAAACACGTAGAAGGGCCTCCGCCCCTTGCCCGCTAGAGAACCAGCGTGAATCTGCCCCTCGGGGAAGTGCGACTGTGGACTGGAATGGCGGGTGTTGTGACCGAACGCTAAGTGCACTCACTTTGAGTTCGTGGTCTCTTTCACCTAATCCACTTTGACAACACCGGGGCGCAGGCGAACACGTCGAGACCATGGAGCAGCTCAGCAGGTAGACCCTTGATGCGGAGGGATCGGCTGCCCAAAGTGAGTGATCCCTAGT
>JASMLU010000026.1 GCA_030748535.1 Candidatus Krumholzibacteriia bacterium | reverse complement strand
GCCAACGGCGAGTTCTTGGTACTCGTGGGACCATCCGGTTGCGGCAAGTCCACTGCGTTGCGCATGGTCGCGGGGCTTGAAACGATCACGTCGGGAACTCTCACGATTGCCGGTGAGCCTATGAACGACGTGGAGCCCAAGGATCGCAACGTTGCCATGGTGTTCCAGAACTATGCCCTCTATCCACACCTGGACGTGGCCCGAAACATCGGATTTGCTCTACGCCTGTCGGGAATGCCGAAAGCCGAAATCGAGACAAAGGTGGGAGAAGCAGCCAGAATATTGGAGTTGGAGTCGCTGCTCCACAACAAACCGGCACAACTGTCGGGTGGTCAACGCCAACGGGTGGCTATGGGTCGCGCCATAGTTCGCGACCCAGCGGTATTTCTCATGGACGAGCCGTTGTCGAATCTGGATGCCAAGCTTCGGGTCCAAATGCGTGCCGAGATCGCCAGGCTCCACAGACGTCTGGCAGCTACGACTCTTTACGTCACCCACGACCAGGTGGAAGCCATGACCATGGGTGACAGGGTGGCTGTAATAAGAGATGGAGTTCTCCAGCAAACCGATGAACCATCGGCTCTCTACGACTCTCCCGACAACGTGTTCGTAGCAGGCTTCATCGGTGCACCGGCAATGAACCTGCGCCGAGGACATCTCAGGTCAGTAGATGGTGACTGGACTATCCAACTGGGCCACAACCGACTTCCTCTCGCTGACTCTGTTCTGACTGAGCGACCAGCCTTGGCTGGCTACGACGGTGCCGAGTTAGTGGTCGGCATCCGTCCCGAAGCCATGGAAGACGCCTCCCTGTCGGACAACAATGCTCCGCGCATAGTCGTGGACGCCGAACTGACCGAAGCCCTCGGATCAGACATGCTCGTGCACTTCTACCTGGATGCAGCGGCTGTTGACACGGGCGACCCTGATGTGCTTGATGACCTGGAGGACGCAGCGCTCATGATCGCCTGGGTCGACCCACGCAGTCCCGTCTGGTCAGGTTTTCGAATCGAATTGACCGTCGACACCACGCGACTCCACTTC
>JASMLU010000025.1 GCA_030748535.1 Candidatus Krumholzibacteriia bacterium | reverse complement strand
GGGCTCTTGCGGGTCTTCCTGCGGGCGGTGGAGACGACGCTGCGCCGGCGCAGCCCGGGCGCGCCGCCGGGAGCCCGGTTCGGCGCCGTGGCCTTCGTCCACCGCTTCGGTAGCTACCTCAACAGTCACGTCCATTTCCATGTGCTGGTGACCGACGGCGTTTTCTCGGGCGACGACGCCGACGGGGCCGAGTTCCATCCGGCCCTCGAGCTGGACACCGCCGACATCGCCACAGTCCAGAAGAAGATCCGTCGCCGCGGCCTGCGCTGGCTGCACCGCCACGGCCACCTCGACGACCTGGCCGTCCACGCTCTCGACTCCCCCGACCACGCCGGCGGCTGGTCCGTCGACGCCTCGGTGACCATCCCAGACTGGGATCGCCACGGCCTGGAGCGCCTGGTGCGCTACTGCGCCCGGCCACCGCTGGCCCAGGAACGCCTCGGCCGCCTGAACGACGAGCTGCTCGTGTACCGTCTGCGCAAACCGACCATCGATGGCCGTACCGAACTGATCCTCACCCCGCTGGAACTGCTCGACCGTCTGGCCTGCCTAGTGACTCCGCCCAGGATCCACAAGCACCGCTACTACGGCGTGCTGGCGCCCAACGCGAACCTGCGCCGGGCGGTGACCGCATCGGCCGGCCCGGCGGGAGCGACGTTGCAGATACTGGAAGAGGCGCGCCAGAAGATGGGGCTGCCTGAAGTGGAAGACACCGACTCGCGCCCGCTCTCGACAGACGCCGGCGAGCCGCGCAGCGCCGCCGGCCATCTTGCCGCCCGCTGCTGGGCGCTGCTGCTGGCGCGGATCTACGAATGTCTGCCGCTCTTGTGCCCCCGCTGCGGCCAGCCCATGCGGCTTGTTGCCTTCATAACGGAACCCTCGGAGATCCGGCGCATTCTGTCGCATGTGGGGGAGCCGGTTCGGGCTCCCGCGCTTTCCCCTTCGCGAGCTCCGCCCCAGGGGGAGTTTCAGTGGGAGCAGCAGGGCGCTGGCGATGATTTCGACCAACGCACGGAGCACTCGGAAGGGCCCATGTAAGGAGCTTCGGTTTGCGGCCGGGGCGAAGCCTGCGCGCGTCAGGCACTTTGGCGCCCTTCCGGGTGTGGGCATAAGCCCGCCCAAACCCGAGCGCCCGGGGGCGACAACGGGGTTTGCAGGTGTGGTGGAAGAGTGCCTGCTGGTTTGACACTCTTGCGGATCCATGGCTATAATGGAGACGGTGAAAGGTGGCCATTTCAGATGGATCTTGAGCACGGAAAGGGGAAAGGGGCTTTTGAAATGCCTATCCCTGGGTCTGTGGAGATATAGGGGTTCCAGGCAACTTGACATGGGGAGTTCCACATGGATATATCTGTTTCGGAGGTGTGCTATGAAGAGCGTTATTACCCTTTTGCTGGCTATTGCGGTTCTTTTCCTTTTTACAAGTTGTGGCGACAGTCCAACGGAGCCGGATCCAAGCGGCACGATTGAGATCGACGTTGAACCCAGCAGCCTGGAAGCCATCGCCGCCTGGAATCTTACGGGCCCGCAAAACACTTCCGGGTTTGGTGAAGAAGTTTTGAGCGACATGCCGCCTGGAACCTATGCGATCGAGTGGGGCAGCATCGAGGGTTGCGACAGTCCAGAGCCGAGCAATCTCACGCTAGATGGCGGTGGGAGCATTACTTTCCTCGGCGAATACCAGGCCGATGAGGTGATTTCCGAGGAGACGGTGGTTCTGAACGAGAATAGCGGTGTCACTGTTGCTGAGATTGATTCCGTTCAAATCGTCTTTGATTGCGAGAATATCGACGACCTTCCCTTTAGCGTCGGGGACATACTCGTTGGCGAAGATGAGGGGGGCTACCTTCGTCGTGTCTCCTCCGTAGAGACAAGGCGGAGTCAGGTGGTGGTCCAGACAGAGGAAGCCACTCTTGCCGACGTGATTGAGGAGGGGGACTTTGTCTGGAGTGGGGAGTTGCAGTTTGAGCCCTTGAGGAGTCAGAGGAATGGTGAGATCGGCTATTTGCACCCGGCTGTCCAGTTCACCCAGGAGAGAGGCATTGGGGTTAACCTCGATGGGGTGGGTGCCTCTCTGGGTGGTGGGGTTGACTTTATGATCACTGGCGGCTCTTTCGACCTTCAAACCGACCTTGATGTTGACGGGCGATATTTCTTCGGACTACAGGAATTCCATGCATTACTATCTGGCTCTCTCGACTT
>JASMLU010000024.1 GCA_030748535.1 Candidatus Krumholzibacteriia bacterium | reverse complement strand
GAACTGTTCCACGACCGCGTCTGCGGGAATGACAATGGCCGAAGGTCTCTGCTCCACGACAATGGAATTGCGAACGGCCATTCCCGAGAGGATTTTTCCATCCGGATTGTCGACGAGAATCTCAATGGGAAAACTGCGGGTAAGGGGATCGCTACGAACACCTACGGTTTCCACACGACCCTCAAAGCGGAGTTCGTCCAGGGCGGGAACCTGCACATTGACCGGCATTCCCGGAGACACCTTGACCACTTCGCTTTCGGAGAGAGCTCCCCGAACCCGGATGCGGGACAGGTCGACCAGTGCGGCCACGGGCATTCCCGGGGCCACCTGCTCTCCCTCCTCCACGGCGGCAAGAGCCAGTCGTCCCCGGAAGGGAGCACGGATTTCACAGTCTTCCAACTGTAGCCCGGCCAGCTCCCTTGCGGCGGAGGCGGCAATACGAGCGCTTTCGGCCTGCTTCTGCGCCAGTTCTACAGCTTCAAACTCGGCATCACTGATGTGCTTCTTCTGTCGGAGCTTCGTGGCTCTGCGCAGTTCCAGAGACGCCTTTTCCGAGGCAGCTTCTGCGGCAAGAAATCCGGCTTCGGCCTGGTCAAGGAGGGCGCGATAGAGGCGCGAGTCCAGAGTGAGAATCTTCTGCCCCTCGAGCAATTCCTCTCCCAGACGGGTGGGAAAACTGCTGACGGTGGCGGCGACTTCCGCGGCCAGATTCGCCTCGCGCCACGCTTCCGTACTCCCGCTCAGTTCGATGCTCAGGTCGAAGCGACTCTCCCGGAGCGATTGAACGAGGACGGGAACCGCGCGTTGCACCGTGGGCTCCGGCGCGGCCGGCACTTCCTTCTTTGCGCAGGACAGGCCCGCCAGGGCAAGGACAAAGAGAATTGAAAGACGAGTCATCATCGTGTTTCCTCCGGGGTCGGTTCACCCAGCAGTTGTTCCAGCGCAAAGAGAGCGCCGTAGTATTCATGGCGAGCGGCAATGGCCGTAGCTTCTGCCGCGCTCCTGGCTACCTGAACATCGATCAGGTCGAACTCGGAAATGTGTCCCAGTTCGTACCGGCTTTCCATTTCCTCAAAGGTGTCGATGGCCTGATCCCGGGCCTTCTCGCGGTGAGTCAGGCTTTCGCGGGCGCGAGCCACTTCGAGCAGGGTGGCCCGGGTGGCCAAGCGGAGATTCTCCCGGGCTTCGAGGCTTTCCATTTCACTGCGGCGTTGCTCTGCCCCCGCTTTGCGGTAGGAGGCATAGTTTGAGCTCAGGTCAAAGACCGGGAAGCTGAGAAGTGCGGTGGCGTTCCAGGTGTTGTCGCCATCGAGTTCCGGGGTGTCATTGTCCTGCCAGCCGTAGCTGAACTGGAAGTGGAGAGAGGGGGTGAGACCGCTGAAGGCCATACTCTTGGCCGCCTTCGCCGCCCGGTTTCCCGCCTGAATTGCCCGCCCGGCAGGCGATTGCCCGAGAACCCGTTGAGTGAGAAGTTCCGCATCGAGTTCTGAAAGAGCCAGGGCCGTGGACAGGTCTGCCTCCCCGACTTCCGCCAGTGGCAGTGAAGCACCCAGGTCCCGTCCCAGAAGCCGGTTCAACTCCATTCCCGCCAGCACCTCTCCCTTGCGGGCGCCCAGGAGGCCGCTTCTTGCTTCCGCCAGCGTGCTTTCCCAGCGAAGAAGGTCGGAGCGGGCCAGAAGCCCCATGTCCAGTTTTTCCTGCGCAAGGTCACGACGGTTTTCAGCAGATCGCACATTGGCTTCGGCAACCCGGCTCATCTCTCTTGATGCGAGTACCTGCAGGTAGGCCATTCGCACCCGGTAGAGCAGATCGCTCCGGCTAAAAGCCAGAGAAGCGAGGCTGGCTTCTTTCCCGGCCCCCGACAGGTGCTTTCGAGCGACGAGGTTCAGGTTCAGGGGAAACTGCTGGCTGAGCGTGAAGCTGTTGCGGTAGGTGTCGCGGTAAAGGAAGGGCTCGATTTCCCCCGGATCAATTTCCATGATTTCCAGAAACTCGATCATCCCGTCGATGGCCTGGTTCGCGCGAAGGTAGCTTTCCTCGTCGACCCGGGTGATGGAACTGGTAAAATTACCCGTGGGCAGGAAGGCCAGCCAGCTCTGCCGGTCTTCCCAGAGCACGGCATCGTGACCCGCCTTGGCCGCCCGATATGACAGGTTTGCCCGAAGGGCTTCCGCCATCGCGGTGTCGAGATCCAGCACCTCTGCCCGGGCCTGTACTGCCGGCACATCCAGCACCTGTGCAGAAGCCGACAGACTCAGGGCAAGGGCCAGAACTAATCCTTTTCGCATGTTCCCAGTACTCCTTCCGGCCACTGATCGACCGACTCCAGCATTTCCTTTGCCCGATCCAGCCACTGGATCTCCATTTTCACGAGATCCCGGTAGTAGCCGATGATTTCTCCCGCATGTAGGGGAACTCCCGGATTTTCCTGCATGCGTTTCGAAAGGTCCCTGATTTCCTGACTGGAATCGAGGAGGGAGTTACGCCTTCTGGCCAGGCTATCAAGAAGATCCCCCTTGTCGGCAAGGTGCGCAAATCCAAAGGCAATGAGAAGGCGGAAAAATGGATGCTTCGTCTCCTCGAGGGACTGATGAAGAAGTTTGCGAAACTGCTCTTCGCCTTTTGCGCTGATGGTATAAACCCGACGGTCGGGCCGGGAGGAGCCGGTCTCTTCTTTCGCGCTCAGGAAGGTCTGTTCCTCCAGTCGCTCCAGTCCCTTGTAAATGGCCGGAGCAGAGACACCGACCCAGTTCTTCATGTCCCTTTGCCGGACCTCCTGAAGAATGTCGTAGCCGTGCCGGGGCTTTTCCTTGAGAAGTCCGAGCAGGACGAGGTCTACCTTTGACATTTCCCCCCTTAATATGAAACACCTTAATAATAAACAGGAAGGGAGTCAAGGTCAGGCTGGAAGATACCGGAAAGCTGCAATCCTGCTTACACTTCCGGAGCTTGGCTCTTGGATCCCGGTCTGGAGCGTGCTAGTCTGGGGAAAAGGGTGCCATGAAGACCATGAAGGAAGAAACGGGATATCGAGAAGAACAGGGCCTTCGCCTTGCCTGGAAGAGCGATCCCGGTCCCCGGAGAGAGACCAACGAGGATGCGCTCTACACGGAGCCGGTTGCGGGTTCCCTGCGGGAGAGTCATGGGCGGCTTCTTCTTGTGGCCGATGGCCTCGGCGGTCATGCCTCCGGAGAGGTGGCCAGTGGCCTGGCAAGAGACCGGATTCCCCGCATCTTCTATGAATCCCCTCCCGGGGAAAACCCCCTGCGCAGGGCCTTTCAGGAGGTTCACCGGGAAATCCGTCAACTCGCAGGCAGCGAACTTCAGTACTATGGAATGGGAACCACCTGCACGGCGCTTCTCTTACATGGGAAGCGCCTCAGTCTGGCCCATGTTGGCGACAGTCGCGCCTACCTTCTTCGCGACGGGGTGCTGGAACTCCTGACCCGCGACCATACGCTCACCGAAAAACTCATCGCGGAAGGCACTCTTCTTCCGGAAGAGGCTGAAGGCCATCGGGGCCGCCACATTCTGGTTTCTTCCCTTGGTAGCGACAGTCCGCTTCGGGCGGATTTCGAGCAGGAGCCCCGACCGCTTCAAGCCGGAGATCGCCTTCTGCTTTGCACCGATGGACTCAGCTCTCCCGTTCCCCGGGCCCGGATCAGGGAAATGATGCTCGAAGGAAGCCTTCCTGAACTGGCGACGGACCTGGTCGAAGAAGCCAAAAAGCGCGGCGGCACAGACAATATCACCGTG
>JASMLU010000023.1 GCA_030748535.1 Candidatus Krumholzibacteriia bacterium | reverse complement strand
GGCTTCCGCTTTATGAGGTCGGCCTTTTAGGCTCTTGGTCCTTGGACCCTTGGACCCTTTGTCCTCTCTTGCGCGGGCAGGGCGAGAGGCGCCAGCCGAGCCCCCCGCGCGAGAGAGGAAACTGGAGGGGCTAAGAAAGCTGCAAGCGGCGGAGATCTTTCCTCCGCGCCGGCGAAGCCGGCGCGGAAAACGGCAGGAGAAACCGGAGTATTCTTGCCCGCTCATTGTTCTGGATTTCGACTGTCAGCATTATCAAAGTGCTCGTGTTTCATTCCAGGCCTGAGATGTGGGGCGCCATGCCCTCACTGCAATGCGGCAGCTTGACGCTTTCCCTCCCAGCAGATACCCTTGTGGATCGTAGCAAGGGGAAGTGAATGGACAGGATCATCCTTCGCGGCGCAAGGGAGAACAACCTCCGCAACATCGACTTGGATCTGCCAAGAGGGAAACTCCTGGTGATTTCCGGGGTGAGTGGTTCGGGCAAGAGCAGCCTGCTCTTCGACACTCTCTATGCGGAGGGCCAGCGGCGATATGTGGAGAGCCTGTCCACCTACACACGGCAGTTTCTTGAGCGGATCCGAAGGCCCGAACTGGACAGTCTGGAGGGGATTGGTCCCGCTCTTGCCATCCGGCAGAAGAACTCGGTCTTCCACTCTCGTTCAACGGTGGCTACCTATACGGAGATCGCCGATTTCCTGAGGATCCTGTTTTCCCGGGTCGGGCGGATTTACTGCCCGAACTGCCGGGAACTGCTGCAGCGCGATGATGCCAGTTCCCTGGCTCTTTCAATACTGGAGGAACACTCCGGCAAGATCCTGCTTCTTGCTTTTCCCCTCGAAGTGCGAAAGGGAGTGAAACCGGAGGCTCTTCGGGAGCTTCTTCAGTCCCGTGGCTTTGTGAGAATCCTTGAAGGCGGGAAACTCCGACGGATCCGTGAAATCCCGGACTCCGGCCTGCAGGGAGAGCGACTGAGCATCGTGGTGGATCGCCTGAAGGTGGAATCGAAGGAGCAGAGCCGCCTGGCCGAGTCCATCGAGACGGCCTACCGGGAAGGGGACGGGCGACTGGAATTGCACGACCCCGATGCCGGGCTACTGGAGCGTCATGCTGAGGGCACGATCTGTTCCTCCTGCGAGCGGGAGATTCCCGAACCCACGCCCCGCTTCTTTTCCTTCCAACACACCGATGGTGCCTGCCCCGGCTGTCATGGCTACGGCAATATTCTGGCCTTCGATGAGAGGAAGATCATCCCCGACCTCTCGCTCTCTCTTGAGCAGGGAGCCCTTGCTCCCTGGTCCTCCCCGCGATTCGATCGCTTCAAGGCGAAGATGATCGACTACTGCAGGAAAGAAGGAATCCCCACCGGAGCGAGTTTCCGTTCTCTGCCGGAGCGACAGAAGAAGGTGCTTCTACACGGGACACGGGATTACAAGGGAGTCTTCCCCTGGCTGGAGGCGCTTCGCGCCAAGGGATACAAGAAATACGCCCGCTTTTTCTCCCGACGATTCATGTCCGAGGTGGAGTGCGAGGATTGCCGGGGAAGTCGTCTCCGCCCCGAGGTCGAGAGTGTGAAGATCGGGGAGTGGACCTATCCTGCCTTTTCCGCTCTGACTCTCGGGGAGGCGGCAGAGGCCTTGCCGAAACTTGGGCTGGGCGATGGAAAGGCCGAGGGCGTGGATCGCGTACTGGATGAACTCAGCGCCCGCCTCTCCTTTCTGAACCGGATGGGGCTTCACTACCTGGGGCTTGACCGGCTGACGCGAACCCTGTCGGGAGGGGAGTTTCAGCGTATTCACTTGGCCAATGCACTGGGAAGCCACCTGACCGACACCCTCTACGCGCTCGATGAGCCTACCGTCGGGCTTCATGCCCGGGATACCGAACGCCTGATGGAGACCCTTGTCGAATTGCGCGACAAGGGGAACACGGTCTATCTCGTTGAGCATGATCTCGATGTCATCCGCGCGGCCGATGAGTTGCTGGACATGGGACCCGGGAGCGGGGCACAGGGGGGAGAAGTTGTTTTTCAGGGTTCGCCCGCCCGGCTTCCCCGCAAGAACGGCGACCATCCTTCGGCCACCCTCCGTTTTCTCCGGGGAGAGGAAGAGATCATCCCCGAATCCGGGGACAATCCTGCTCGCGGACATCTGATTCTCAAGGGCGCCCGTCTTCACAACCTGAAGAACATCGATGTGGAGTTTCCGCTGGGACAGTTGTGCGTGATTTCCGGGGTTTCCGGCTCCGGCAAGAGCAGCCTTCTGGCCACGCTGGTTCAGGCCATGGCACAGGGTGGCGAATCCCGAAAGGGCGATCCCTTCGATCGACTCAGCGGCAGTGAACGGATCAGTGAACTGCGTCATGTGGACCAGAGCCCTCTGGGAAGAAGCCCCCGGAGCAATCCCGCGACCTATATCGGCGCCTTTCAGTACATCCGGGAGCTCTTTGCATCCCAGCCCGAGGCCATCAAACGGCGCATGGGCCCCCAGCATTTCTCCTTCAACAGCAAGGAAGGCCGTTGCCCCGAGTGCAGCGGGCTGGGTTCCGTGAAGCTGGAGATGGTCTTCATGGCGGATCTCTTCGTGCCCTGTGAAAGCTGTGGAGGCAGTCGCTACCGCCCTGCGTCTCTGGAAGTGAAGTACAAGGGCCGCACGATTTCCGAGGTGCTGAAACTGACCGTGGACGAGGCCATTCACTTTTTCAGCGGCCAGCACGCCATGGGGCAGAAACTCTGGATGCTGCACCGTGTGGGACTCGGCTATCTTCCGATCGGACAGGGAGTTAGTGGTCTCTCCGGGGGAGAGAGCCAGCGACTGAAAATTGCCCGGGAGTTGTCCCAGTCGAGCAAGGAAAAGTACCTGTATGTCCTCGATGAGCCGACCACGGGGCTGCACCCCCAGGACATTCGGCTTTTGCTGGCGGTTTTCCAGAGATTGATCCGAACCGGGCATTCCCTGCTTGTCATTGAACACAATCTGCAGGTATTGCTTGCAGCAGATCATGTCATCGACCTCGGCCCCGAAGGGGGCGATGGGGGAGGTCGCATGATTGCCGAAGGGAGCCCCCGGGAAATCTCGAGGGCGGAGGAGTCCCTGACGGGGCGTTATCTGCGTCCCTGGATCGAGAGTCAGAAGGGGGAGAAACCATGAGGCTTCTGGTGACAGGCGGAGCCGGTTACATCGGGGGAGCTTTCCTGCGGGCTGCTCTGGCTTCGGGCCATGAGGTCGCTGTGCTTGACAACCTCAGTACCGGACACCGCGACAGCCTTCCCCCGGAAGTCCGCTTTGTCGAAGGGGAATTGCGCGACCGCTCTCTCCTCGACGAAGTTCTTGCTTCCAGCGATGCCGTGGTCCATTTCGCGGCCCTGAGCATCGTCTCTGATTCCATCAGCGACCCGCTGCGCTACTATAGGGAGAATGTCGGCGGTTTTCTGGTTCTGCTCGAGGCTCTTGCCGACAGTTCCGTCCGCCGCTTCCTCTTTTCCTCCTCTGCTGCTGTCTACGGGCAGGGAGAAGGTCGTCCCTTCCGGGAAGGGGATCCCTGTGAGCCGGTAAACCCCTATGGAGGGACGAAGTTGGCGATCGAACAGATTCTCGGACAGGTGGCACCCTCTCTGGGGCTTTCCTATCTCTGCCTGCGCTATTTCAACGCCGCGGGTGCTCTCGGAGATCACGGGGAGAGGCATGATCCGGAAACCCACCTGATTCCCCTGGCTCTGGAGGCGGCTCTGGGTTTGAGGACGCTCAAGGTTTTCGGGACGGATTACCCGACTCCCGACGGAACCTGCATCCGCGACTACATTCACATCGAGGATCTCGCCGAAGCCCACCTGGCGGGGCTGGAAGCACTGGAGCAGGGCAGAAGCGGCGTGCTGAATCTGGGGACAGGCAAGGGGCATTCTGTCCGGGAGGTGCTTGCTGCCGTCCGGAAGATCAGCGGGCGGGAGCTTCCCTTTGAGGAAACCGGGCGCCGGGAAGGGGATCCTGCACTCCTGGTTGCGGCGGCAGACCGGGCGGAGGAATGGCTGGGCTGGAAGGCCCGGCGTCCCTCTCTGGAGTCAATCGTGCAGTCCGCCTGGGACTTCCGAAAAAAACTGTAAGCGAAAGCACGGGACTGGCTTGACAGTTGTGGAGTGATTTGTTTCAGTAGCAACCCTTGCGAAGGTAGCTCAGTCGGTAGAGCAGCGGGCTGAAAACTCGCGTGTCGGCGGTTCAATTCCGTCCCTTCGCACCTGAAAACCGGGTCGATTTCAGACTTGATTTCCCAGTGTCTCCGAATTCTATCCATTGCCCCGGCTTTCCGCATGAGGAGGCATTCCCAAATCCGGGAATACTCCTTGACTTGTTTCTCTTTTCCGCTGACTTTTCTTAGCGGAATGCGACATTTGATGTAAGTGTGCCTTTCATGGTTCAGGCTCTGTGTTGGTGTCTTTTGCCGATGGCAAGGGGCCCGGTACTCTGACACTCTTCTGAAGGAGAGAGAGATGTTACGCAAACTCGTACTTGGCTTTCTGGTCTTTTCATTGGCCGTCCTGTTTCAGGGATGCGAATCCCCTACGGAGCCGGACACGACTCCTCCCACTGTGACTTTTGTAGCAGGTGATGTGGAGGGGGACGGTCCCTTTGAATTCTGTGCAACGGTCACAGATGAGGAAAACGCCATCGCTTCTGTCTTGTTCAGCGTCGGCGACGACATTTTCGTAGGAGTCGCGGGCGATGGCGGCGAATACTGCGCTACCGTCGAGGGTGACTATCTCGAGGACGGTCTGAATACGATGCTGGTCACTGCTGAAGACGCGGAAGGCAATTCCCGTACGGTGGCAGCATCCTTTGACTATGATTCCTGTCCGGACGAGACGGATCCGGTGATCAGTTTCGCGCCCGGCGACCTTGCCGATGCGGGTCCCTTTACACTGACCGCCACGGTGACCGATGACAGCGCTCTTGCCAGCGTTACTCTCACTCTCAACAACGAGACATATGCAGGAAACGCTGATGGCGATGTCTACAGCTTTACGGTTTCCGCCTCAGGTCTCTTCGAGGGTGCCAATAGCGGAATCGTGACAGCCGTGGATGCCTGCGGCAACGATGCCAGTGTGACGGCAAGTTTCAACTATGATGCCTGCTCCGACAATGAGGCTCCGGTCATCGGTTTCGAAC
>JASMLU010000022.1 GCA_030748535.1 Candidatus Krumholzibacteriia bacterium | reverse complement strand
TTTGTGCGCCGGAAGGAAGTTGAGATCCTGGGCGAGGTTCACTCGCCGGGAGTTTTCCCCTACTTTGATGGGATGCGGGTCAGCGACCTTCTCTATTCCGGCGGCAATCTCACCGAGGAGGCCTACCTGAAGTCCGCAGAACTCACCCGTTTTTCTGTGGTCGATGGAACATGGCGTGAACTGGAGCGACTGGAGATCTCCCTGGATGACATTCTCGCTGGAAACAGCGATGCGGATCTGGCTCTGCAGGCTCATGACAACCTTCTGGTTCGACGCCTTTCCAACTGGAGGGGAGCGGAGAGGGTGCGAGTCACCGGAGAGCTGACCTTCCCGGGACTCTATCCCATCGAGGAGGGCGAACGCCTCTCCGACCTTCTTGAGCGTGCGGGTGGCTTCCTTCCGGATGCCTATCTTTCTGCGGCAGTCTTTACCCGCGAAAGCGTGCGAGAGATCCAGCAGGAACAGCTAGAGCGCATGAGTGAGCGTCTGGAGAAAGACCTGGCCCGCTACGGGCTCAGCACAAAGAGTCTTGACTCAGAGAAAGATGTCAGATTGAAAGAAGTCGCACTGGCCGGAAAGCAACTTGCTGAGGAGTTGCGGGAAACCCGGGCTTCCGGGAGGCTGGTGATACGTCTTGAGGATGTAGAGGAACTTCAGGGCAGTGAGTTCGACCTTCTCTTGCAGAATGGTGACCACCTTCATGTTCCCAAGCGCAATGAGTTTGTGCTGGTTCTCGGAGAGGTGAACAATCCTGCCACTTTCCGCTTTCGTTCCAACTGGAGCAGAAAAGACTACATCCGGCAGGCGGGGGGGACTACACGATTTGCCGACAAGAGGAATATCTACGTGATTCGAGCAGATGGCTCTGTGGCCCCCTCAAGGTACGATCTTAGTTTTGGAGATGTGATTGTGGTTCCAGAAAATGTGGAGCGTTTTTCAGGGTATGAACTTGCCCTCAGTACCAGCCAGATCCTCTATCATTTGAGTATGGTAACTGCTACGATCAGTTCCATCGGCTTGTTCCAGTAGGGAAGTCGTTCCAAACGGAGATTGAAATGAAAACTGAACAGAGCCGACAAGCAATCCGATTTCAGGATTTGATCATGGCAACTTGGAGACAGAGGGTTTTCTTCCTGACTTGGACTCTTGTGCTCTGTGTTCTGGCAACCATCATTGCCCTTATGCTCCCGAACACGTACCGCTCGGAGGCTGTATTGGCTCCACTTCTCGAGCGTTCCGAGGAATCTGCGATTTCCAAACCACTCTCTGCCCTGCAGGGAGTGGCGGCCCTTGTAGGGTTTTCTCCGCGTAGTTACACGGAGATTCAGGAGAAAGTAGCCTACTTGCAGTCTCGCGCACTGATTCAAAGAGTCCTGGAAAGGAATCCCGATGTCATGCCGGGCCTGTTTCCAAAGGAATGGGATCTTGCAGAGGGCCGGTGGAAGAAAAGCGACCCGAAGAAGCAGCCGGGACTCTGGGATGCCTTTCGTCACTTCGATGAAAACTACCAGGTTGGAATGGACAAACAGACCGGTCTCCTGCATGTCTGGTTTCAGTCTCGAAACCCGGAATTCTGCAAAAAGCTGCTGGAAGTAGTGATCAATGAGGCCAATGGCGGTCTTCGCGAGGATGCAGTGAAGCAGTCCCGCAACTTCATGGGCTATCTCGATGAGAAGAGCTCCGAGACACTGGTGGCGGAGGCCCAGCAGCTTCTCCTGACCATGATGGCCTCGGAACTGCGCCGCAGTATGCTCGCCGAGTGTACCGAGGACTTCGCTTTCAAGGTCATTGATCCCCCGATGGTTCCCGATGAACATGTGAAGCCACGAAGAAGCCTTCTTTTGATTGCATGGGGATTTTTGGCTGCCACAAGTGGTTCGCTCCTTTCACTCTATCGCGATCAGGGCCTGAACCCGCTGAAGACCTGAACGGAGCGATGATGCTGCGTCGATCGCTTCTCCCTATCTACTTTTTTGGGATCCCTGCTGTGATTGCTACGGTTTGGTCATCCTGGAGAACCCCGATGACGATTGTCCCTGTGCTTCTCTCGTGGGGAACACTCCTTCTGATTCTGGCGAATGAATACTGGATTCCGGGGAAGCAACTGCCTTCCCTTTTGCGACCCTGGAATCTTGGTAGAACTCTCTTCCTCTGGTTCATTCTGGCGGGTCCCGCCTCCATGGTTCTCGGCTCCACTTCTCCTTCAAACTTCGGCTTCTGGGTACTCCTGATCCTGACGATGATACTCTCCTGGATTGTCGGAGCGATGAATGCAGGGAACCCGGCCGGGCTTCTTCGCCATGTGGCCTGGATCTGGCTTGCCTATCTCGCCTGGTACTTCACTCTCGGTGCTCAGTATCTGGATAGTCACCCTTATGAGAGAAACGGTTTGTTTGCTGTGGGAATCGGGGCAGGCTTGGCCGCCTCCTGGGGATTTCGTGGTTTCTGGAGCAGGGCCTCCCTGCTGTCCGCCGGAATGTTCCTGACATTTCTTACGGAACAGAGAACCGGGCTCATTGCTTCCTTTCTCTGCGTTCTCTGGGTTCTCTGCTGGATTGCATTGTCACGCCTGAGAGCCTGGAGAGGAATGGCCATTCCCTTTCTCGTTCCGCTACTGATTCTTCTCGCCCTGCTCTGGCAACCAATCTGGAGCATGATCAACGATTTTCTGCTTCTGGATGACCCCGTTCGGGGTGTCGGGACGGGATTTACGGGTCGAGCGAGAATCTGGGCACTGGCCCTGGTCCACTTTCTACAGAGCCCCTGGTTCGGGCACGGGCCACTGTCCAATGACTATATCCTTTACGATGTGATTATGGGGCAGCGAACCGCGCACAACGGGATTCTTGCACTTCTGGTAGACTACGGTGTTTTTGGGGCACTCCCGGCACTCCTCCTCTTTCTTCTTGCCCTGAAAAGAGGGGTGACTGCATTCCTGGCTTCGGGGGAAGTGGCCTGGCTAGGATGGACTTCTGTTATCGTCTTTATTCTTGTCTATTCGCTGGGCGAGAAGTACTGGTTCCATATCGGCAATCAGACCAACCTTCTTGGTCTTGTAGCCCTTGGGCTGATTTTCGAAGGGGCGAGATTCGCAGGAAAACAGGAAGGGCGCCATGAACAGGACTGAGTTCCAGTCTGCATTGCTCATGGCCATGGGCACGGTGGGCCTCTATCTGGCAAACCTGATCTTCGCGAAAACCCTCAGCCCAGAGGCATATGGGTATTTTGGACTGATACTGGTTCTCCCGGCACTGGCCTACTCCTTTGGTCTGCTGGGAACCGAACAGGTTCTTCTCCGGCACGGACATCCGGACGGGGAGCTTGTATCTTTCCCGGCGGGACTTCGGCGCGCAGAGATCCAGTCCGGGCTGCTGAGTTCAGCTCTTCTCGCTCTCTTCTTTGCCTGGAAGTACCCAGTTCCTCAGTGGGGTATTCTCAATTCCCTGCTGGCTTATTCCCTTCTTGCGGCTTCCTCAGCGTGGCTCTTGCACCAGGTTTCCGTCCTCAGGCTTGCCCGCCGGTATGATTCTGCCCAATGGGCTTCCCAGTCCTGGAGAATACTCCTCCCTTTCGCCGGGCTATTGATGGCATGGAGAAACTGGACGTCTCCCCCTCACATTGTACTTGCAGTCCTTGTTTCCCTGCTCGTTTCTCTTTTCCTGTCCCGCTTGCTTACCCGGCTTTCCGGTTTGGGTATTGAGTTGAAGCGTGAAGCTGTCCCGTTTGCAGGTATCTGGAAGGAGTCCTTCTATTTCTCCAGTTCTCTCCTGTCTCTCAGCCTGCTTGCCCAGATGGATCGGCTGATTCTTGCAAGAACCCTTGGAGTGGAGAGCGCGGGTGTCTACATCTTCCTGTTCGTTGTTGCCTCCGGGCCCTTTTCCCTGATCCAGTCCTATATGGGCTTTACGCTTCTTCCGAAGCTGAGACACCGCCTTGCAGGGGAATCCCGGAACTCGATTCTCCAACGCGCCTCTCTTGAAGCCGGGCTTCTCGCTGTTCTTGCTACGGCATGCTCCCTTGTTCTATATCTCTATCTGGTCAAGCGGAGCTATGATATGGTCTATCATAGAGATTCGCTATTTGCGCTACTTCTTGGGTTGGGCTGGGTGAGAGCCTTCTACGGAGTTCTTTCCGCCCGATTGAGCGCAAGTGCCAGCACAAAG
Organism: Candidatus Krumholzibacteriia bacterium; assembly: GCA_030748535.1. Classification (NCBI taxonomy): domain Bacteria; phylum Candidatus Krumholzibacteriota; class Candidatus Krumholzibacteriia; species Candidatus Krumholzibacteriia bacterium. Next base: position 2,565 of record JASMLU010000022.1, on the reverse strand, counting down.
GATCTTTCCTCTGCTGCTGTCTATGGCTGGGTGCTGTCCCTGGTCGCCCTTCTTGCGGCAGTTCTCTGGGGCGGAAAGAGCCTTCTGGCTATGGCCACTCTTGTCCCCATTGCCTGGCTGATTCGCACCTTCGCCTGGTGGCGTCTTGCGCGTCGAGCAGAGGAGTCTGCATGAAGGTTCTCCACATTCTGTATCAGAGTCTTCCCAATGTAAAGGGTGCGAGCATTCGAAGCAGGAACATACTGCGAGCCCAGTCGGATTTGGGGGTTGAAGTCTGTGTCATCTCTTCTCCGTTTCAGGAGCCTGCGGGTGATCTGGATCCTCAGGGGGGGGAGACGATTGAGGGAATCAAATACTACCGAAGCTGGAACCACCGCCCTGAACAGGCTGTGAGCGCAGGGGGCAGCGGGTGGCTCGGAAGGTTGAAGAAACTGCTTTCCTGGCCAGCCTTTGTTCGCAGGCTGGAAGAGACGGCGAGGCTGGAAGAGGTGGATTTGCTTCATGCTCACGGGATGTTCTATGTGGGAATGGCCGCAAGAAGGGTTGCAAGAAAGCTGGGGATTCCCTGGGTTTATGAGGTTCGCTCAGTCTGGGAAGACAATGCAGTTCTCCACGGGGTTTATGGCAAGGTGTCTCCCTTTCTCTTTGCAATTCGAGCCCTTGAAAGGTCGGTATGCAGATCTGCCCCTGCAGTTACCACGATCTGCGAAGGGCTTCGACAGGATCTGCTTCAACGAGGCGTGGATCCTGAGAGAATCACCCTTGCCCCCAACGCCGTACACCCGGAAGCGGGCAGCGGTCAGGCAAACTCACCGGACTGCTTTACGATAGGTTATCTGGGGGGACTGTCCAGGACCGAGGGATTGCACACGATTCTCGAGGCGGCTGCGATTCTGCGAAAGGAAGTGCGGAACCTCAGGATCCTCCTCGTGGGAGCGGGAGCCGAGTCCGGGAAGCTTGCCTTGCTGGCGGCAAAACTCGGAGTGGACGACCTGCTGGAAATGCCCGGAAGCGTTCCCCCCGAAGAGGCGGGAGTCTGGTACTCCCGCTTTGACCTCTTTCTTGTTCCCAGAGTGAAGAGCCGCGTGACAGAGATGGTCACTCCGCTCAAGCCTCTGGAAGCAATGAACCACTCCTGTCTTGTGGCAGTGAGTCGTGTTGGAGGACTTCTGGAATTGGTAGAAGAAGGGAAGACGGGGCTGGTGTTTGAGCCGGAGGATGCAGGATCTCTGGCGGAACTCGCTTTGGATGTAGCTCGAAATCCGAAGAATTACGAGGAGATTCGAAGTGCCGGAACGGAGTGGGTGAGAAGTCATCGAAGTTGGCAGTCCGTCGCTGAAGTGAACAAGGCACTCTATCAGGAACTTCTGGAGCCTCAATGAGCAAGAAAGTAATAGTCGGGGGATTCACGGTTCGCTCTTTCCGGGGGCTGGATGAGGCCTCCCGCACCCTCATCTCGGGGGGCTTTCGCTTCGCTCTCGCAGTGAATCCAGAAAAAGTGATGATGGCAAGGCGGCAGGCTCGATTAGCCTCTTTGCTGGCCAAGGCAGACTTCTGCTACCCGGATGGGGTGGGAGTTGTTTGGGCCATGAAGAAGAAGGGCTTGTTCGGAAGCAGGCGGATTCCCGGTGCTGAGCTTTGGTTGGAAGTACTTCGATGCTGTGAGGAAAGAGGAGAGTCCGCCTATTTTCTGGGCGCCCGTCGCGAAGTGCTGGACTCGGCGCTGTCGAAACTCGCAGAGGAGTTCCCGAAGCTGCATCTTGCAGGTTCTCGCGATGGCTTCTTCCGGGAGAAGGACGAAGCCACGATCATGCGGGAGATTACCGACAGCTCCGCCCGCTTCGTCTGCGTTGCTCTTGGCTCTCCGAAACAGGAACTCTTCATTGAAAAAGCAATAAAGGAGTGCCCCGGGGTCTTGTTCATGGGCCTGGGGGGGAGTTTCGATGTCTATACTGGGTCAGTTCGCAGGGCCCCGGCGCTTTTCAGAACTATGGGGCTGGAGTGGTTCTATCGCCTTCTCAGGCAACCAGGCCGCATCTTTCGGCAGGCAGTTTTGCTGAAGTTCGTCTGGCTTGTGATCCGGGGAAAACTCTAGGAGCTAGCTCCCTCCACCACTCCTGGCGGCTTTCTTGCGCAACTCAGCTTGTCTGATGACAGGCTTCTCAGATTCGATGTCCAGAACCTTCGACTGCTCGATCAGTCGGGTACGCATCAACTGTATCCCCGCACCCAAGACCATCGTCAGCGGTATCAGGAACAGTGCACTTGCCCAGAGGCTCACCTGGGTCGGCAATACCACAAAGAAGATCATCAGACCGGCCACGCCGTGCAGCGCTGCCAGAGTCCAGTTTCTTCCCAGGCCAGCACGAAGAAGCCGGTGGTGGAAGTGATGCTTGTCTGCCTTGAAGATGCTTCTCTGGCGGCTGCTGCGTCGCAGAATCGAGGTGAAGACATCGGCGATTCCGACTGAGTAGGCCGCCAGGGGAATCGCAAGAGCCTCCCAGTGAAGCCCGGCAGTCATTCCCTTTCTGCTGACCAGAATTCCTAGAATCCCGACAAGCAAGC
>JASMLU010000021.1 GCA_030748535.1 Candidatus Krumholzibacteriia bacterium | reverse complement strand
GACAATGTGAAACTGACGGTAGAGTTGATCACTCCGATCGCGATGGAAGAGAACCTTCGTTTCGCGATTCGTGAGGGTGGCCGCACGGTGGGCGCCGGAGTGGTTACCGAGATTTCTGAATAGCATCCAATTCTGATTCTCTGAGGGGGAGTCATGCGAGAGATCGTGAAGCTGCGTTGTACCTCGTGCAAAAAGACCTGGTACACCACGACCAAAAACAAGCGGCTTCATCCGGACCGGATTGAGCAGAAGAAGTACTGCCCCCGGGAACAGAAGCACGCGATTTTCAAGGAGGCCCGTTAGGGCTTCCATAGGCCAGTAGCTCTAATTGGTAGAGCGTCGGTCTCCAAAACCGAGGGTTGGGGGTTCGAATCCCTCCTGGCCTGCCGGAGTACTGTCAACGTTGCTTCCGGAACCGGTTTCGGAGCAAGCAGGGCAAGGGAGATGTCATGATCGGGAAATTGAGGGCTTACCTGAGGGAAGTCTGGCTCGAAATGGGCAAGGTCACCTGGCCCACTATGCAGGAGCTCAAAGAGTCTACCCGCGTGGTGATTATTGCTACTTTCCTGGTCACGGTCTTTATTTTTGTTGTTGACCGCTTCATGGGAATTGCGGTGGACGGAATCACCCGTCTGCTCAGTGGAATCTAGGAACAGGCGCGAGGACATGCTGGAAGACAAGCTGGAAAACAGCCTGGGCGAGGAACCGCTAGCCGAGACCGAAGCTCCCTCTTCTGTGGAGGAGAGCGGCGAAGAGCTTGTGGTGGAGGAACCCTTTTCCGCTCCCGCCGACGCGGCGGCGGCTCCGGAGCCCGAGGCCCCGCTAGCGGAGGATACGGTTGAGGCAGTTTCCTCCGAGGAGTTGCCCGAAGAGGAGAGAGTTCCTGAATCCGGTGGCGACTCCACGGATCCCCTCTCCCTTGATCCTGTGAACCCGAAGATGAAATGGTATGTGGTTCATACCTATTCGGGGCACGAGAACAAGGTGAGGACAAACCTCCTGCGCCGGGTTCTCCTCGAGGACATGGAAGACCGTATTGGTCGCATCCTGGTTCCGACCGAGGAAGTCACCGAGATGAAGATGGGGAAGAAGACCACTTCCACGAAGAAGTACTTCCCCGGCTACATTCTTGTAGAAATGGAAATGGGCGATCAGGCCTTCCATCTCGTGACCGACATCAGCGGTGTCACAGGTTTTGTCGGACAGGATCCCCGGGATTCCTCCCGCCGTCCCACGCCCCTACGCCCGCCCGAGGTGAATCGGGTTCTCGGTAGAATCGAGAGGCCGCAGGAGCATACGACGACGGAGATTCCCTATTCCGTAGGGGATCATGTGAAGGTCATTGACGGCCCCTTCAGCGAGTTTAACGGGGTGGTCGACGAGGTGAACCGGGAACGGGGAACCCTCAAGGTCATGGTTAGCATCTTCGGGCGGGAAACGCCCGTTCAACTGGATTTCCTCCAGGTGGAGCAACTCTAGCTCTTCGGAAGAAGGATCGGGAGTAGGAATGGCCAAGCCATCAAAGAAAAAAGTGGTAGCGCAGATCAAGGTGCAGATCCCCGGTGGACAGGCGACCCCTGCACCTCCCGTGGGCCCGGCTCTTGGTCAGCACCAGGTAAACATCATGGAGTTCTGTAAGGCCTTTAACGCCCAGACGCAGAACCAGCAGGGCATGATCACCCCCGTGGTGATCTCTGTCTACACGGATCGCAGCTTCTCCTTCATCACGAAGACTCCGCCCGCGGCGGTTCTTCTCCTCAAGGCCGCCGGTCTGGAGAAAGGTTCCGGAGAACCCAACCGGAACAAGGTCGGAGTGGTGAGTCCGAAGCAGGTTCGTGATATTGCAGAATTGAAGGCGCCGGATCTCAATGCCGCCAATGTCGAGAACGCGATGCTGATGATTGCGGGAACGGCACGCAGCATGGGGATTGAAGTAGAGGCTTAACCTTCAAAAAGAATCGGATGGTTTGGTTTCCCGGCTGGAGGGCGGGAAATACAGCTTCTCAGCCGCCGGTTGTTTCCCTCTGTGAACTAGTCACAATCCAAGCTGATCGTCAGGAATATACGATGAAGCGTGGGAAGAATTACCGAGAGAGTGCCGCTCTCCGGGATAGAGACACCTCTTACACGGTTTTGGAAGCGGTGGATCTGGTTCGGAAGATGGCGAAGACGAAGTTCGACGAAACGGTTGAACTCTCTGCGAATCTCGGCGTGGATCCCCGTCACGCGGATCAAATGCTCCGCGGGACCGTGGTCCTTCCTAATGGAACGGGTCGCACGATCCGTGTTCTCGCCCTGGTGAAGGGTGAAGATGCCACTGCCGCAGAAGAGGCCGGTGCCGACATGGTCGGAACCGACGAATATCTGGAGAAAATCCAGGGCGGCTGGTCGGACACGGACGTAATTGTAACGACTCCGGACATGATGAAGGATCTGGGCAGGCTCGGAAAGATTCTGGGCCCCAAGGGACTCATGCCGAATCCAAAGAGTGGAACGGTTACGAAGGACGTCGGCAAGGCTGTCCAGGAAGTCAAGGCGGGCAAGGTGGAGTACCGGACCGACAAGGGCGCGAATATTCACGTCACCGTCGGCAAGTCCTCCTTCGAGTCCGACAAGCTTGAGGAAAACATCCGGACCCTGATTCAGGAACTCCTTCGTGTCAAACCTGCCTCCGCCAAGGGGAAGTACATCAAGTCGGCTTATTTGAGCTCGGCGATGGGTCCTTCCATCCGGCTCGCGGACTCAGAGTTTGTCACAAAGGTCTAGCAGAACTTTTAGAGGTCAGAGAGGGGCATACGACCATGCCAAATGCTGAAAAAGTAGCGCTGGTCGAGACGATCGCCACACAGCTGGAGGCTTCCAACAGCCTGGTGCTCTGCGATTTCATGGGAATTGATGTCGCGGAGATTTCCGAGTTGAGGAAGCGTTGCCGTGAGTCCGGGGTGACCTTCCAGGTCATCAAGAACACCCTGCTCTCCCGCGCCGCCGAGAAGGCGGGCATGGAGGGGCTTGGCGATCATTTCGCCGGGCCGACCGCAGTGGCATACAGCGATGATTTCACCGCACCCGCAAAGGTGCTTCGGGACTTCCAGAAGGAATTCCAGAAGCTCTCTTTCAAGGGTGGCTATGTTGACGGGCAGGCCATTGATGCCAGCGGCGTGGAGGCTCTTGCTTCCCTGCCGGGGCGCAAAGAACTGCTCGGAATGGTGGTTGGCACACTGCAGGCTCCGATTTCGGGGCTGGCCCGTGTGCTGAACGCCAACCTGGCGAATCTCGTGAACGCACTCGACCAGATTGCAAAACAGAAGGAAAACGCCGCCTAGCGGCCCAGACCCGCCCTTCCGGCAAGGTCCGGTTCGCAGGCGAAATGAGGAGACTGAAATGTCCGAGAAGATCGAAACCATCGTCGGCCAGGTGGAGGAACTCTCCGTCATGGAGCTCTCAGAGCTCGTAAAGGCCCTGGAAGACAAGTTTGGTGTTACGGCTGCCGCCCCCATGGCGATGGCCATGCCCGCCGCCGGTGGCGGGGAGGACGCAGCGGAAGAGAAGACCGAGTTTGATGTGGTCCTTTCCGCCGCAGGCGACAAGAAGATCCAGGTGATCAAGGTGGTTCGCGCCATCACGGGCCTGGGACTGAAGGAAGCCAAGGAGCTGGTCGATGGAGCGCCCAAATCCGTCAAGGAAGCGGTCTCCAAGGATGAAGCCGATGGCTTCAAGACTCAGCTCGAGGAAGCTGGAGCGGTCGTCGAAGTCAAGTAGTTCGACGGTTCCCCTGATTTCTGGACGCTGCCCGGAGGAAACTCTCCGGGCATGTCCATCCTTTTCTTGTACCGAGACCTTCGGAGGCCAAGGTGGGAATTCCCGAGAACAGTTCCAGGCGTAACTATTCGAAACTGACTCCCGTCATGGAGATCCCCGACCTGCTTGCAGTGCAGGTCGAGTCTTTCAATAACTTCCTGCAGTCGCGCACTGCATCGAGACAGCGGAAGAATGAGGGACTTCAGGCGGTGTTCGAGTCGGTGTTTCCGATTGAGTCGGCTCGCAGCGACTTTATCCTGGAGTATCTGGACTACTCAGTAGGTGAGCCCAAGTACTCCGTGGAAGAGTGTCAGGAGCGCGACCTGACCTTTGTGGCTCCCCTGAAATCGCGCCTGCGTCTTATCGTCAAGGAAACTCCCGAGGGAGAGACCGAGTCGCGCGTCAAGGACATCATCGAGTCCGAGGTCTATCTCGGAGAGCTTCCCCTGCTTACGAGCAAGGGAACCTTCGTGATCAATGGCGCCGAGCGCGTCATTGTCAGTCAGTTGCACCGTTCACCGGGAGTCTTCTTCAGCGAATCGGTTCACCCCAACGGCAAACTGCTCTACAGCGCCCGGATCATTCCCTATCGTGGAAGCTGGGTTGAGTTTACCACCGACATCAACGACACGATGTTCGTCCACATCGACCGGAAGAAGAAACTTCCGGTAACGATCCTCCTGCGCGCGGTCGGCTACGACAGCGATGCCAAGCTTCTGAAGGCCTTCTGCTCTTTTGAGCAGTTGAGCATCACCAAGCGCACGAGCAAGTCGGATGCGGATCTTGTCGACCGGATCATCATTGGGGATATTTTCAACCCCGAGACCGGAGAGATTCTCGCCGAGTCAGGAAGCCCGGTCACCGAGGCTCTCCTGGCCCTCATGCGCCAGGTAAAGACCTATGATATGGAGCTTCTCTCCGGTGAAGGAGACATGAGGAGCAAGGTCATCCTCAACACCCTGGCCAAGGATCCGACCAAGTCAGAGGAAGAGGCGCTCAAGTACATCTACAATCTGCTGCGCCCCGGCGATCCGCCCAACATCGAAACCGCTCGCGCCCTGCTCGACCGTCTCTTCTTCAACGAGAAGCGTTACGATCTGGCCGGCGTGGGCCGCTACAAGATCAATACCCGCCTGAACCTGGATGTTTCTATCGGCACAACGGTTCTGACACCGACGGACATTGTCGCTGTCATCGAATACCTGCTGGGCATCAAGGCCAAGGACGGCCGTCATTACATGACCGATGATATCGACCATCTGGGCAATCGCAGGATTCGTTCGGTGGGCGAGCTTCTCGGCAACCAGTTCAGTCTGGGTCTTTCCCGCATGGCACGCATCATCAAGGAACGCATGGCCCTGCAGGACAGCGACAGTGTCACGCCGGCGGACCTGGTCAATGCCCGGACGATTTCTGCGGTGATTCAGTCCTTCTTCGGAAGCAGCCAGCTTTCGCAGTTCATGGACCAGACGAACCCGCTTTCCGAACTGACGCACAAGCGCCGTCTTTCGGCTCTCGGCCCCGGAGGGCTGACCCGTGAGCGTGCGGGCTTTGAGGTTCGGGATGTTCACTACACGCACTATGGCCGAATGTGTCCGATCGAGACGCCGGAAGGACCGAACATCGGCCTGATCACCAGTCTCTCGACCTATGCCCGGGTCAATCCCTTTGGATTTCTGGAAACGCCTTACCGCGTGGTGAAGAAGGGTCGCGCTACCGACGAGATCGAGTTCCTCAGTGCGGACGAAGAGGATCGGGTGTTGATCGCCCAGGCCAATGCCCCGCTGGACACAAGAGCCCGTTTCGTCAATGACCAGGTCCTCTCCCGTGAGCAGGGAGAGTTCCCGCTGGCCCAGTCCAGCGAAGTGGAGTACATGGATGTTTCGCCGACCCAGATGGTGAGTGCGGCGGCCAGCCTGATTCCATTCCTCGAGCATGACGATGCAAACCGCGCGCTGATGGGCTGCAACATGCAGCGACAGGCCGTTCCTCTTCTTCGCACCGAGAGCCCTCTTGTGGGAACCGGAATGGAGGACAGGGTGGCCCGGGACAGTCAGGCCGTGGTGGTTGCTTCCAGAGCGGGAACCATCCAGAGCGTGACGGGCGACCAGATTATCGTCCAGCCTTCCCGCTCCCGCAGTTCCGACCTGGAGGACTACTCGGGATTCGAGGGTCAGGATGTCTACCGTCTCCAGAAATTCCGCCGCTCCAATCAGGACACCTGCATCAACCAGAGAGCCACGGTCAAGCCGGGCGACAAGGTTACGACTGGTCAGGTGATTGCCGATGGCCCTGGCACGGAGAAAGGCGAACTGGCGCTTGGTCAGAACGTTCTTGTCTCCTTCATGCCCTGGGGTGGCTACAATTATGAGGATGCCATCCTGCTCAGTGACAACCTGGTCAAGCATGACCGCTTTACCTCGGTTCACATCGAGGAGTTCGAGTGCCAGGTTCGGGAGATCAAGGCCGGTCGCGAGGAAATTACTCGCGAGGTTCCCAATGAGAGAGAGGATCTGCTCAAGGATCTGGATGAAGATGGAGTGATCCGGATCGGTGCCCATGTTCGGCCCGGCAATATTCTCGTGGGAAAGGTAACCCCCAAGGGTGAAACCGAGTTGAGCCCCGAAGAAAGACTGCTGCGCGCGATCTTTGGCGACAAGGCCGGTGATGTTCGCAATGCCAGCCTCAAGGCACCTCCGGGAATGGACGGGATCGTGGTTGATGTGAAGACCTTCTCCCGCAAGGAGCGCACGGATCAGGCTCGCAGGGAAGAGGGCCGTCGCCTCGAGAAGCTCGAGAAGAACGCAAAGGAAGAGCGCAAGCGGATCATGAAGATTCGGGAGACCCGTTTGCGCGAGAAAATGATCGGCCAGACCTGTCAGAAGCTGGTTCATGCCGAGACTGGAGAGGTGCTGGTTCGCAAGGGTCGCAAGATCAGCGAGGCCCTCTTTGATGAACTGGACCTGAATGGTCTGCACTGGGGTCTTCCCATCGTGCAGGATCTTCCCACGGACAAGCACATCAAGCTCATCGTCGACGGTGCCCATCGTGCTCTCGAGAAGGTGGAACGCGATCTGGAGAAGGAAAAGGATCGCCTCCAGCTTGGTGACGAGCTGCCGGCGGGCGTGATCCAGATGGTCAAGGTCTATGTCGCAAGAAAGCGCAAGCTTTCGGTGGGCGACAAGATGGCGGGCCGTCACGGGAACAAGGGCGTGATCGCCAAGATTCTCCCGGAAGAGGACATGCCTTATCTGCCCGATGGAACTCCGGTTCAGATCGTACTCAATCCTCTGGGTGTTCCCAGTCGAATGAACGTGGGCCAGGTTCTGGAGACCCACCTTGGCTGGGCTATGGAAATGCTGGGGCTGAAGGCCTCCACGGGAGTCTTCGACGGGGCGAGCATTGATGAGGTGCGTGCCGCGCTTCGCGAAGCCAATCTGCCCGAGACCGGCAAGACGCCGCTCTATGATGGAAGAACCGGGGATGCTTTCGGTGACGAGGTGACCGTTGGCTACATCTACATGATGAAGCTCTCCCACCTGGTCGATGACAAGATTCACGCCAGGAGCATCGGACCCTACAGCCTGGTGACTCAGCAGCCTCTGGGCGGCAAGGCCCAGTTCGGTGGACAGCGCTTCGGTGAAATGGAAGTCTGGGCCCTGGAGGCCTATGGAGCCGCGCACACCCTGCAGGAATTGTTGACGGTCAAGAGTGATGATGTGGCCGGAAGGTCGGCAGTATATGAAGCACTGGTCAAGGGAGAAAACCCTCCCAAGCCCGGCGTGCCCGAGTCATTTAACGTACTGGTCAAGGAACTTCAGGCCCTTTGCCTGGACGTGGAACTTGAAAAAGCCTAGTCCCCTTTCCCCCGGGGACCGGGGCTTTTAGGAGGTTTTCGTGTACCTGAGCATGAAAAACAGGGAAGCCGAGATTCCTGACTTCAAGTCGATCCAGGTCTCGCTCGCCAGTCCGGACAAGATCCGGGAATGGAGCTATGGTGAGGTCACCAAGCCGGAGACCATCAACTACCGCTCCTTCAAGCCGGAGAAGAACGGACTTTTCTGTGAGAAGATCTTCGGACCGGTCAAGGACTGGGAATGTGCCTGCAACAAGTACAAGAGAATTCGTTATCGCGGCGTGATCTGTGACCGTTGCGGTGTCGAAGTCACTCTCTCCCGTGTTCGTCGCGAGAGAATGGGACATGTCGAACTGGCCGTTCCCGTTTCCCACATCTGGTTTTTCAAGGGCCTGCCCAGTCGCATCGGGCATCTCCTTGGAATGACGATCAAGGATCTGGAGAGAGTTCTCTACTACGAGAGTTACCTGGTGACCGATGTTGGAAACACCACTCTGGAAATGCGGGAGCTGATCAGCGAGGAACGCTACTACGAGCTTCTCGATGAGGGCTTTGAGTTCGAGGCCAAGATGGGCGCGGCGGCGGTCAAGGACCTGCTTCAGCAGATTGAGCTCGAAGAACTGGCCATTGAGCTTCGTGACCAGATCGCCAACGAGACGAGTCAGCAGCGCAAGGCGGATGCCCTCAAGCGTTTGAGAGTGACCGAGGCCTTCCGCAACTCCGAGAATGATCCCTCCTGGATGATTCTCGATGTCATCCCGGTGCTTCCTCCGGACCTTCGGCCTCTGGTTCCGCTGGAGGGCGGGCGTTTTGCGACCAGCGACCTGAACGATCTCTACCGCCGCATCATCAACCGGAATAACCGGCTCCGGAAACTGATCGAAATCAAGGCTCCCGAAGTCATCCTTCGCAATGAGAAGAGAATGCTGCAGGAAGCCGTGGACGCCCTCTTTGACAATGGCCGCCGCAGTCGCGCAGTGCGCGGGCACGGAAATCGCCCCCTGAAGAGCCTCAGCGACATGCTCAAGGGGAAACAGGGTCGCTTCCGCCAGAACCTGCTCGGAAAGCGTGTGGACTACTCCGGTCGTTCGGTCATCGTGGTCGGACCCGAACTGAAGCTCCACGAGTGCGGGCTGCCCAAGAGCATGGCTCTCGAATTGTTCAAGCCCTTCATCATCCGCAAGCTGGAGGAAAAGGGCTATGTGGAAACGGTCAAGAGTGCCCGGAAGCTCGTCGAGAGACAGAGCCCCGAAGTCTGGGATATTCTTGAGGAAATCATTCAGGATCACCCGGTTCTCCTGAACCGTGCGCCAACCCTGCACCGACTCGGGATCCAGGCTTTCCAGCCGGTTCTCGTGGAGGGCAAGGCCATTCGCATCCATCCTCTGGTCTGCCAAGCCTTCAATGCGGACTTCGACGGAGACCAGATGGCCGTACATGTGCCTCTTTCCTTCGAAGCCCAACTGGAGTGCCGCGTCCTGATGATGTCAGCGAACAACATTCTCCTGCCCAGCAGCGGCAAGCCTGTGGCGGCTCCTCACCAGGACATGGTGCTCGGTTCCTACTACCTGACCAAGGAGAAGCCGGGCGAGCCGGGCGAGGGAATGCACTTCGGATCCACTGCGGAGGTTCTCCAGGCCATGGATCACGGTGCAGTAACCCTGCACAGTGTGATTCAGTTGAAGGTGGGAGAAGAGTGGCTGGAAACGACCCCGGGTCGCGTTGTCCTGAACGAATGCGTCAGCCCGAAACTGGGCTTCGTCAATGAACTGATGGACAAGAAGAATCTGGGCCGTCTGGTGGGCCGGGCTTACAAGGTTCTCGATGGGGACGAGATCGTCACCTTCCTGGACGACCTGAAAGATCTTGGCTTCCACTATGCGACGCTCGCAGGCGTGACCATCGGGATTGATGACCTGATCATTCCCCCGGAGAAGGAGAAGATCCTCGACTCCGCGCAGAAGGAAGTCGACAAGATTCATGCATCCTTCGAGAACAAGAAAATCTCCGAGGCAGAGCGCTACAATCGAATCATTGACCGCTGGACGCAGGCTCGTGAAAGCGTGGCCGATGCCATGATGCGTGAGATGAAGGAGGACAGAAAGGGTTTCAACCCGGTCTTTATGATGGCTCACTCCGGAAGTCGGGGAAGCCGCGACCAGATCAGTCAGCTTGCGGGAATGCGTGGTCTGATGGCCAAGCCCCAGAAGAAGATGACCGGTCAGATCGGTGAAATCATCGAGCAGCCCATCAAGAGCAATTTCCGTGAGGGCTTGTCGGTGCTTCAGTACTTCATCTCCACTCACGGTGCGCGAAAGGGTCTTGCCGATACCGCTCTCAAAACGGCGGACGCGGGTTACCTGACCCGACGTCTGGTGGATGTCGCGCAGGATGTGATTATCACGGAGGAGGACTGCGGTACGATTCGCGGGCTGGATACCGAGGCCCTCAAGGAAGGCGAGGAGGTCATCGAGACTCTCGCAGACCGTATCGAGGGACGGGTCCTGGCCGACGATGCATACGATCCCCTGACCGGAGATCTCCTGATCGGGGCAGGAACCCTGGTCGACGACGATCTGGCCCTGAAGATTGAAAACGCCGGAATCGAATCCGTCAAGATCCGTTCGGTCCTCACCTGTGAGACCCGTCGCGGAGTTTGTCGCAGTTGCTACGGACGGAATCTGGGTACAAATCGTCTGGTGGATATTGGAGAGGCCGTCGGTGTTGTGGCGGCGCAGTCCATTGGTGAGCCGGGAACCCAGTTGACCCTGCGTACCTTCCACATTGGTGGAATCGCCGCCGGTACCGCTCAGCAGACGGAGAAGATCGCTCCCTGCGATGCAAGGGTGGAGTTCGTCAATGTGAGAACCGTGCTCAATCAGGACAAGAAGCATGTGGTTATCGGTCACAAGGGCGAAATCCTGATCAAGGTCAGCGAGGGAAAGAAGGAGAGAGTTCGCGCCCGTTACAACGCCCCTTACGGAGCGGTTCTCGACACGAAGAGTGGTGCCAAGGTCAAGGAGGGCCAGCCGCTCTTCGTCTGGGATCCCTACGCGGATCCCATGGTGGCCACCAAGAAGGGTGAAGTTCAGTTCATCGACATCACGCCCGGTCGCACTCTCAAGGAAGAGACCGATGAGAAGGGGCGCATGCAGGCCGTGATCAAGGAAGACATCTCCAAGGAACTCTATCCCGAGATCAAGGTTCTCAACCCCGACGGCAAGGTTCTGGAGAAGTTCTATCTGCCCACGGGCGCAATTCTTCAGGTGAAGGACGGCAAGAAGATCCCGGCTGGAACCTCCCTGATTAAAGTGCCCAAGGATATCGGCCACAGTGGCGATATCACCGGTGGTCTGCCCCGGGTTGTAGACCTCGTAGAGGTTCGCAAGCCCAAGGACTCTGCGGTGGTGACGGCCATTGACGGCACGGTCAGCATTGGCGGCGTTACCCGTGGACAGCGTAAGGTGCTGGTGAAGCGGGATGAGGAGAATCAGGCGGAATACCTGATTCCCCAGGGGAAGCACATGCTGGTTCATGACGGCGATGAGGTCACTGCGGGAGATCGTCTGACCGATGGCCCTGTGAACCCCTTCGACATCCTGACGATTCGGGGTGTACAGGCCGCGCAAAGCTATCTGCTCAATGAAATCCAGGAAGTCTACCGCCTTCAGGGTGTGGGCATCAATGACAAACACATCGAAGTCATTGTGCGTCAAATGCTTAGGAAGGTTCAGGTGGAAAACTCCGGAGAAACCCGCTTACTTGAGGGGGATCAGGTGGAGAGGGCGGAGTTCCAGGATGAAAACGAGCGCATGGCTGCCGAGGGCAAGGAGATGGCGACCTATCGTCCCCTCCTGCTTGGGATTACGAAGGCATCCCTGACCACGGAGAGCTTTATCTCCGCGGCGAGTTTCCAGGAGACCACCCGCGTTCTCACCGAAGCCGCCATCCACAGCAAGAAGGATGAGCTTCACGGCCTCAAGGAGAATGTCATTATGGGTCGCCTGATTCCTGCCGGCACCGGTCGCAAGGAATTCCGGGATGTGGATGTTTCCCGCGAGGAACTTTCAACCCTGGAAGAGGAAATCGCACTCCGCAAGGCCGAGGAGGCCGAAGCCGAGGCAGCAGCTGCGGCTCAGGGAACTGTGAAATTGGGTCAGGATCCGTCCACTCTGGGGGAGAACAAGGTTTTCCCGGGAACCGGACTGCCGGGATCTGACGAGGAAACCGGAGAGGAATAAGACCGGATAATGGCGCGCAAGCCTTGACAATAGGGCATTTGCCCCTTAACTTCGTCAACTTGTGCCCCGGCTTTGTCTTCCCGGAAGCAAACGAACAAGGACAAGGCTTTTGAGCCCGGGACCGTAGGGTCTCCGGGCAGAGGTACGACCGGGAAAGGAAGAAGAGTGCCGACTCTGAATCAGCTGATCCGCAAGGGTCGAAAGGTAATCAAGCAGAAGAGCAAGTCGCCAGCCTTGCAGGGGGCTCCCCAGCGTCGCGGCGTCTGCACTCGTGTTTACACCACGACACCGAAGAAGCCGAACTCTGCGCTTCGCAAGGTGGCTCGTGTTCGCTTGACCAATGGTATTGAAGCGACTGCCTACATCCCCGGTGAGGGGCACAACCTTCAGGAACACTCCATCGTCCTCATTCGTGGTGGCAGAGTCAAGGATCTGCCAGGCGTTCGCTACCATGTGGTTCGCGGCGCACTCGACACCAGCGGTGTGGACGGCAGGGGCCAACGGCGCTCCAAGTACGGCACCAAGCGGCCCAAGAAGTAGATGCAGGAGATTTAGATGGCTCGTAGAGGATATCGCAGACGCCAGACCCAGGAACCGGATGCCCGCTTGCACAGCGCTCTGGCCACGCAGTTCATCAACAACATGATGAAGGGCGGCAAGAAGAGCATCTCCGAATCGATTTTCTATGGTGCGATGAACATCATCGAAGAGAAGTCCGGCAAGAAGGGTCTGGATGTATTCACCACGGCCATAAACAACGTAAAGCCCAACCTCGAGGTCATGACCAAGCGGATCGGTGGTGCGAACTACCAGGTCCCTATTGAGGTGCGGCCGGCTCGGCGCACGGCGCTTGCGATTCGCTGGATTCTTATCTATTCCCGCTCTCGCAATGACAAGAACATGGCCGAGCGTCTGGCAAATGAACTACTGGCAGCCTATCGCAAGGAAGGCTCTTCCATGAAGAAAAGGGAAGAGTCCCACAGGATGGCGGAAGCCAACAAGGCCTTCGCGCACTTCAAGTTCTAGGTGGCCGACATACATAGCCCTCACGGACGGTGACGAGCGACTCCAGCACCGGAGAAGCGAATCCCGGGGGACGGTGCCTGCAGGAAAAGGTCCGAGAGGATACCCCTCCTGAGATTCCTTCTCTGCAGTACTGCGTAAAGGAATCTCAGGAGGGGTTTTTTAGGGCCCATGGCGAAGAAAGAGTCTCTCGAACGAATACGGAACATTGGCATTGCCGCTCATATTGACGCTGGCAAGACCACGACAACCGAGAGGATTCTTTACTACGCCGGGATCATCCATCGAATGGGCGAGGTGCACGATGGCGCCGCAACCATGGACTGGATGGAGCAGGAGAAGGAGCGGGGGATTACGATTACCTCCGCCGCCACAAGCTGCCGCTGGCAGGACCATCGGATCAACATCATCGACACGCCCGGTCATGTTGACTTTACGATGGAAGTGGAAAGAAGCCTGAGGGTCCTCGACGGCATGATCGCCGTCTTCTGCGCGGTTGGAGGCGTGGAGCCGCAGTCGGAAACCGTTTGGCGACAAGCTGATCGCTACCGGGTTCCCCGACTGGCGCTTGTGAACAAGATGGACCGGATGGGAGCGGACTTTCAGAAAGTGGCTCTTGAGATCCGGGATCGCCTCGGGGCGAACGGAGTGCCGGTCCAGTGGCCCATCGGAAGTGAAGAGAGCTTCCGGGGCCTGATTGACCTCGTCGAAATGAAGGCCTGTTTCTACGACGAGGACACTCTTGGAGCTTCGGTCAGGGAAGGGGAGATTCCCCCGGAACTGGAGGAGGAGGTCCGGGAGGCGAGAGGAACCCTGATTGAGGCTCTCGCCGATCTCAGTGACGAGGTCGCCGAAGCCTACCTGGAGGGCGGGGATGTTTCCCCGGAACTGCTTCGGGAAGGGATCCGCTCCGGAACACTGAGTGCAGAGCTTGTCCCGATTTTCTGCGGCTCAGCCTTCCGGAACAAGGGGATCCAGAATCTGCTGGACGGGGTGATTCACTACCTGCCCAGCCCCCTGGACCGCCCTCCGGTGGAGGGAGAGGTACCGGGGAAGGGTCGGAAGGAGAGTCGCGAGGCCTCCGAAAGCGCGCCCTTTTCGGCACTGCTTTTCAAGATCGCGAACGACCCTTTCGCTGGAAAACTGAGCTACATCCGCGTTTACAGCGGAAAGCTCGAAGCGGGACAGCAGGCGCTCAACGTGGCCCTTGGCCGAAAGGAACGCCTGGGACGACTGCTCCAGATGCACGCAAACAAGCGTGAGGAGATCAAGGTCGTCAGCGCCGGCGATATCGCCGCCGTGGTGGGCCTGAAGCAGGTGAGGACGGGGGACACCCTGACCGATCCGAAACATCCTCTCCTTCTGGAGAAGATGGATTTTCCGGAGCCGGTGATTGACATCGCCATCGAGCCCCGGACGAAGGCCGATCAGGAGAAACTGGATGAGGCCCTTGAGCGCCTTTCGGAGGAGGATCCGACTTTTCGGGTCCGGATCGACAAGGACACGGGCCAGACCCTGATCTCCGGAATGGGAGAACTTCATCTGGAAGTTCTTCTCAAGCGGATGCAGCAGGATTTCGGGGTCGAAGCGAATGTCGGAAAGCCCCAGGTGGTCTACCGCGAGTCGGTGTCTGCCCGGGCGGAGAAAGAGATGCGCTTTGAGCGCCAGGCGGGAACCAGAAGCATGTTTGCTCACCTTGTTCTGGCTCTTTCTCCCGGAGAAGCCGGGTCGGGCTTCGAGTTTGAGAGCCGGCTCACAGACGGGGAGATTCCTCTGGAATACATCCCGGCTGTGGAAAGGGGACTGCGGGAGGCGATGGCCTCGGGAGTGCTTGCCGGTTACGAGATGACAGATGTCAAGGCGGAGCTTCTGAAGGCTTCCCACAGTGAGGAAGATTCTTCAGAGCAGGCCTTCCACATCGCTGCTTCCCTGGCCTTTCGAGAGGTGGCTCGTGAAGCGGGTCCGGTGATTCTGGAGCCGTTCATGAGGGTGGAGGCGGTAACGCCTGACGAGTTTACGGGGGAAGTAATCGGGGATCTCAACGCTCGCAGGGGAAAAGTTACGAGCATGGAGCCAAGGGGAGATGCACAGGCGGTGAGTGCCACCGTTCCCCTCTCGGAGATGTTCGGTTACATGACAAGGTTGCGGTCTCTGACTCAGGGAAGAGCAACATTTACGATGGAGTTTCTTCATTACGAGCAAGTGTCTGACAGCATTGCCAGCCGTTTTGGAGTTCTCTAGAAAAGCAGGATCTGGACAGGAGGTCGATTCGCCATGGCGAAAGAGAAGTTTGAGCGTACGAAGCCTCACGTAAACGTGGGGACGATCGGACAC
>JASMLU010000020.1 GCA_030748535.1 Candidatus Krumholzibacteriia bacterium | reverse complement strand
GTCGATACGCCGGGCTCTGCCCGAGGCCTTGCCCTCTCAGGCAACTACGCCTATATCGCTGATGGTTCCTCCGGCCTGCAGATCGTCCTTCGCCAATGCGGCGACGACACTCCCGTCTTCCTCTCCAGCTTTGCCCTGTCCCTTTCTGCGGGTTGTATCAATGCGCACTGGGAAACTTCCTCCTTCAGCGACCCCTCCGAGTTTCGTCTGGAAGCAAGCTCGGAAGCGGGCAGCTACGATGTCGCCTATCAGGAGACCGCTCCGGGCATCTTTGAGGCGAACGACTGTTCCCTTGCACTTCAGACAGGTGGGAGTTTCCACTACCGGCTCTATTCTCGCGAAGAGGGCAGTGACTGGATCCTGATGCGCAGTGAGACTCTGCAAGTGGAAGCAGCACCTCTTGTCACCGCTTTGAAAACGGCTTTCCCGAACCCCTTCAACCCGGCAACAACCCTGCGTTTCACGGTGGACAGCCAGCAGCGGGTGCGCCTTGCCGTCTATGATATTGCAGGTCGTCATCGGGCACAGGTCGCCGACGAGACCTTCGATGCCGGCAATCACGAACTTCTCTGGCAAGCCCGCGATGATGCCGGCAGGCGGCTTCCCAGTGGAGTTTACCTGCTACGCATGGAGGTAGCCGGAAAGAGCGAGACACAGAAGCTGGTGCTCTTGCAGTGATAGGGAACGGCAGGTGTTACGCAGGACTGTTGCAACAAAAAAAGCCCCGGGGAAAACCCCGGGGCGAGGAATGCGGCTTTACCCGCCGTTCCAATACTAGTAGCTGGCCTTGACCTCACTCCAGGAGCTGTCCTCGGAAGGCGTGCTGCAGGCGTCGCCGCCATTGAAGCCTTCGATCAGGTACTCGCCGGAGCCACTGTAGCCGTCGACGATCAGGTAGAACTGATTGTCGGCATCGGCCGTGTAGTCGAAGGTGGAGCCGTCGGGGTAGGCATCGTCGCCCGCCACACAGCTGCCGACCACGTCCGTGCAATCGGTGACCAGATAGATCGAGTCATCGAAACCATCGGTGGTCATGGTGACCGAGAAGGTCTCGCCCGCGTCGAGGCAGAAGCTGTAGACAACATCCATGCCGCCAGCCGACCAACCGGTGCAGCCGCCGTACTCGGGATCGTAGTCGTTGTTCGCATCGACCGTGGAGCCGGCGATGGAGAAGGCGCCATTTTCAATCATGAGCGCACCATCACAGGTGTCGTTCTCCGGGGGCTCGGGAGGAACATAGCCGCCGCCGATTTCCACGGCGTCGAGTTCCTGGTCCGCACCGTCATCGCCCGCATAGCGGAAAGCGATTTCGACAGTCGCGCCAACCCAGGCCGCCAGATCAATGTCCACGATATCCCAGGCCCAGGAGCCGGCCAAGTTGTCGTTGTAGTAGTCATAGACAACCGCGCCATCAATCTCACAGGTCAGGTTCGCGTTCATCGACCAGTAGGCTGAACCCATGGTCGCAAAAGTCAGATGGTTTCCATCGAGCACCGTATAGGTGAAGGACAGAACCTCGTCCTGGGGGACACCATACTGCCAGTCAACATGCGCAGCATAGTCGCCGTCGAAGGCGGAAGCGCCCTGAACCCAGGTGTTGTCGGGGTTGGTGGTGCTCAGGGTCCAGCCAGCAGGCGGGAACACGCCCTCAAAGCTTTCGAACATGTCCCGGGGGCCATTGTCCATGCTCACCGGGTGGATCGGGTATTCCAGAGTCTTGGGAGGAAGCTTCGCCATGGCGCTCGCGGCCACGACCAGCATCATCGCAAGGAGGAACATCGTCTTGAAACGCATTTCAGGTCCTTTGATTGGGTTTCGGGATTTGCGGCCTCCTTGCCGCAGGGAAAATACCGCAGATGCCAAGGCAAAAGTCAGACCGGGCGGAGCCTTGATGTAGGAATTTTGGAAGCGCAAGAGCGGAAAGCACTTGGAGACTTGCTGTTTTTTCTGCCCACGGCTCTGTGGTGGATGCTTCCTGATCGTTTCGGGTAATTCCTGCCCGAGTGGGCAGACCTTGCCTCCGGGAGTTCAGAAAAGGTATAATCGCTCCGGGATCACGAAATCGGGAGCATTCCTTGAAACTCAGGCACCTACTCATTCTTTTGCTTCTCGCAAGCCCTGTGCTGGCGAGGCAAGTTCTTCTCTCCGAAGACTTTACAGCTTGGCCACCTCCGGGATGGTCTCTGGGTGCCCACTGGACCTGGAGCGACTGGTCCGACGGCTGTGCCCACAACAATGAGGATTGGGGCGAGTATTCCCTTTATTCGCCGGCGTTTTCCCTGATTCCCGGGCAGGAAGCCAGCCTGAGGTTTCGCATCTTTCAGGAGTGGGCCTGGGAATGGTTTGAGTACTACTACGATCGGCTGAATGTCTATCTCTCCACAGACGGTGGCGGCAACTGGATTCTCCTCGGCACGGTAGCCCATGAGACCGACGCCTGGTTCGAGGAGTATTTCGACCTTTCGGGCTTCAGTGGCGAGAACTGCCGACTGCGATTCGAACATCTGGGCGGAGGAGCTCACGGCAATCACATCGACTGGGTCTTTGTCGAAGGGCAGGAAGGAGATCCCGGCTCCCTGGAGAAACCCTACGATGAGTGCATCTTTCCCACGACCCACAATGCCTTCTGTCACACAGCCGATTACTGGTTTCCCAACCAGAACCATGACATTGCCCGGCAACTTTCCGATGGCATCAGGGCCCTGATGCTCGATGTCTATCCCGGCGATAACGGGCTATTGGTCTACCATGGTGATCCCCTTCTCGGGAGCGATGCGCTTCAGGACATTCTTGCTACTGTGATTCGTCCCTTTTTGGAGAGTAGCCCGCAGTCGGTTCTGACCCTTTTGCTCGAATGCTATGCGGAAAATGAGGACATCCTGGAGGAGTTCAGTTCCGCCGGCCTGATGCCCTGGCTTCACACGCAGGTTCCCGGGCAGCCCTGGCCCCGTTTGGAGGAGATGATTGCCTCGGGCCAGAGGCTGCTGGTCTTCAGCGATCGCGACTCCGGGATTCCCCTGCCCTGGCTTCATCCGATGTGGGACTTTTGCGTGGAGACTCATTTCTCGAACCACAGCATTCACGACTTTTCCTCGGACTTCAACCGGGGACACCCCGACAACGATCTCTTCATCCTCAACCATTTTATCACCGACAACACTTTCGGCACGGGAGTGGAGTCGGAAGCGATGCTCGCCAATGCCAATCCCTTTCTCCTGGATCGTTCGCTTCGCGTCTGGCGGGAGACGGGGAAGCGTCCCAATTTCCCGACCCTGGACTTTTACGACCACGGCCAGGTTTTCCCGCTTCGCTCAGTATTGAACCGGCTGGAGACAAGCGATGCGGTCGATGGCCTTCTGGGTCACTGGCCTCTTGACGGTTCTGCAGAAGATTTGAGCATCATCGGTCAAAGGGATGCGACGGCCTTTGGCGTAGACTGGGTGCAGGACGCAGAACAGGGTCTGGTGGCGGAACTCGACGGGCAGTCGGACTACCTTCGAATTCACTCCGGTAGCCTCACGCTTCCTGCGCTTGCCATGCACGAGATCACTGTGGCGATTCGTCTCCGACCGGACTCTTTCGAGGAGTGGGGTGGCTACCTCTCCTGCCTTCACGATACCGGGGACTATGAGAAAGGCTGGTGTCTGGGCAGTCGCAATGATCACTATTCCTTTGCCCTCATAAGCTGGTCGTCCTCCGGTCTGACTTACCTGCAGGCACCGCAGGCGGCACTTGCGGGAGAGTGGGTTCACCTGGCAGGGGTCTATGACGGTTCCACGATGACGCTCTATGTCGACGGGCAGGCCGTCGCTTCCAGCGGAGAACAGTCCGGATTCATCGACTATGCGAGCGATGGGGACTATGTCATCGGGGCCTATCAGGACGACGATGAGTTTTTCCCCCTTGATGGCCGGCTGTCGGATGCACGGGTCTATGCAAGGGCGCTCTCCGCTGCGGAGATCTCCGTACTCGCCGATCCTTCGACTTCCGCTCCCGGGTCTCCCCGGATTCTGGCTCTCTCTCGCCCCTGGCCGAATCCCTTCAACCCGGAGACTCGCCTGAGAGTTCGGGTGCCTGAGGGTGGAACGACCCTCCATGTTGCGATCTATGATGTTCGCGGTCGCGAGATTCGTGTGCTGGCCGAGGGTTTCCACGGGGAAGGAATCCATGAACTGCAGTGGCAGGGCCGGGATCAGCAGGGTCGGGAACTTGGTTCCGGGGTCTATTTCTGTCGCCTGAGATCGGGTCTCTTCGAGGAAAGTCGAAAACTGATTCTTCTTCGCTAGCCATGAATCAGAAAAAACGGCTCGGAGCTTGCAATACGAGCACCCGTCAGGACTCTTTCATTTTGACGACTTCGGCTTCCGGCGTTATCCTGCGCCGGTTCCGATGACCTTGTGCATGGAGGCGGAGGGGAAAGAATGGCAGGCAAGAAGGCCACAATTGACCAGGCGAGGGACACGGGCATGGCCCTGGTCCTGATCCTGCTTCTGGTGATGCATTTTAGTCACAGCGACCGCCTCCTGCTGGCGGCCATTGTTGCCATGGTGCTGACCATGGTCTGGCCGGCGATCTTCCGTCTACCGGCTCGCCTCTGGTTTGGATTCTCCCACATTCTGGGAACCGTGATTTCCAAAATCCTGCTCAGCGTGGTGTTCTTCGTGGTCGTCAGTCCGATCGGGCTTTTCCGGAAGCTGATCGGCAAGGATGCCATGAAAATGAAACAGTGGAAAAAGGGTCCGGAGTCTGCCTTCCGGAGCCGTGACCAGGTCTACCGGGCAGAAGATCTGGAAAAACCCTACTAGAAGAGGAACGATGGATTTTCTGAAAGATCTCTGGGGTTTCCTGAGGGAAAGGAAGAAGTTCTGGCTTCTTCCCATCATACTGACCCTCCTGCTCTTTGGCGTGTTGATCGTCCTGACCAGCGGTTCGGCGATCGCTCCTTTCATTTACACCTTGTTCTAGAGGGAGACCTGATGGCGCGCGCCATTCTCGGCATTTCGGCCTATTATCACGACAGTGCGGCGGCACTTCTGCTCGACGGCAAGATCATTGCCGCTGCCCACGAAGAGCGTTTTACGAGAAAGAAGCAGGATGCGAACTTTCCCGAGAACGCCATTCGCTATGTCCTCAGTGAGGCCGGACTGAAGGTGTCAGACCTGTCCGCCATTGCCTTCTATGACAAGCCCTATCTCAAGTTCGAGCGCCTGCTGGAAACCTATCATGCCTTTGCACCCCTGGGTCTTCGCAGTTTCCTTTCTGCCATTCCCGTGTGGATCAAGGAAAAGCTATTCATGAAGAAGATGCTCTGGGATTCGCTTCGCGAGATTGAAGGTGGTGACTTCGCGAAGAAGCCGCCGCTCCTCTTTCCGGAACATCACCTTTCCCACGCGGCGAGCGTTTTCTATCCCTCTCCTTTCAAGGAAGCGGCAATCCTGACCGTGGACGGAGTGGGCGAGTGGGCCACGACCACAATTGCTCACGGCAAGGGAAGTGAGATTCGCATTCTCCGCGAGTTGGCCTTCCCGCATTCTCTGGGTCTTCTCTACTCGGCCTTTACCTACTATTGCGGTTTCCGCGTGAACAGTGGCGAGTACAAACTGATGGGTCTTGCTCCCTATGGTGGCTACGGCGAGGACCGGGTTGCGGAGTTCCGGGAGAAGATTCTCGATGAGTTGGTGGACCTGAAAGACGACGGCTCTCTGTTGCTGAACATGGATTACTTCGACTATGCGACCGGCCTGAAAATGTGCCGTGATGATCGCTGGACCCGGCTCTTCGGCATTCCGCCTCGGCCCTCCGAGTCGGACATCAGCCAGCCCTACATGGATATGGCCATGGCCATTCAGCAGGTGACCGAGGAAGTGGTCATGCGTCTTGCGTTGACAGCCAGAGACTTGACGGGTTCAAGGAATCTGGTTCTGGCCGGCGGTGTTGCCCTCAACTGTGTCGCCAATGGAAAACTGCTTCGCAGCGGCGAGTTCGATGATCTCTGGATACAGCCTGCTGCGGGAGATGCCGGTGGTGCCCTCGGGGCCGCCTATTCGGCCTACTATGCCTGGGCGGGTGCGGAGAGGGTGCAAGGCAAAGACGGGCAGGACGAGATGCAGGGTTCCTATCTCGGTCCCGGATTTCATGACGAGGATGTTCACCGGATGAGCCGCAAGTACGGGAACAACACTCCGATGAAACACTACCCGGACTTTGACCGGATGATCTCCGATGTGTCCGCCCTGCTGGATGAAGGCAAGATAGTCGGTTGGTTTCAGGGCAGGATGGAGTGGGGTCCCCGCGCCTTGGGCAACCGCAGCATTCTCGGCGACTCCCGGCATCCCGAAATGCAGAAGCGCCTGAACCTCAAGATCAAGTACCGCGAGGGGTTTCGTCCCTTTGCTCCTTCGGTCATGATTGAGGATGTAAACGAGTACTTCGAGCTGGAGCGCTCGAGTTCGCCCTACATGCAACTGGTGGTTCCCGTGCGAGCAAAGCGCGTGAACGAGTATCCGCCGGAGTATGCCGACAAGGGTCTCTATGAACGACTGTATTTCCTGCGCTCGGACATTCCTGCGGTAACGCATATCGACTACTCGGCGCGGATTCAGACCGTTCACCGGGAAACCAATGAGCGCTACTGGAAACTGATCGAGGCTTTCAAGGAGCGCACAGGTTACGGCCTGCTCGTGAACACCAGCTTCAATGTGCGCGGGGAGCCGATTGTCTGCACTCCCGAAGATGCCTACAAGTGCTTCATGCGCACGGAAATGGACTATCTGGTTATCGGCGACTACCTCTTCGACAAGAGCGAGCAGCCGGACTGGTCGGACCAGGAAGACTGGCAGCAGATTTACGAACTCGACTAGGGGGTTTCGTGAGCAAGGAACGCTCGTCTTTCCGCATGGCAATGTCGGCTCTTCTCTTCGCCCTGATCGCGGTTCTTCTATTACTGGAAGTCGGCATCCGCACTCGCGATGCTTTTGGTGGCTACGGCTTCTTTTCCTCCCATCGAAATGCGCTGAAGTCCGACTACTCGCCCATGCGACCCTTCCGCACCTTTGGCTTCGACCTGTACAAGGAAGTCGAGGGGGAACGCTTCATCCGCGATCGCTATGGAAAGCTCTTTCCTTTCGCAAAGGAAGACGGTGTTTTTCGCATCGTCTGTTTCGGTGGTTCGACTACGGAGAACCTGCCGGCCTGGCGATCGGACAGTACGCACTATCCATTGCAGTTGGGAGAAACGCTGCGAGAGGTCAACGGGCGCAGGATCGAAGTGATCAACCTGGGCTACTCGGCCTACGCCACGCCGCACTCCCTGATTCTTCTGGAACTGGATGTCCTGAGCTGGGATGCGGACCTTGTGATCCTCAGCCACAACTTCAACGACCTGCTCGCGGCCTGGTGGCCCGGCTTCGTCCCGGACTATTCGAACAAGTATTCCTATCCGCTCTATGGAATGCCGGATTACGGAAGCCGCTTCACGGTTCCCAGCGTGCTGTTTCAACACAGTCAGCTCTACTGGTTCGTCAAGCGCCGGGTCGACAAGATGCTCGCATCGCGGGAAGTGTTTGAATTACGCAGGGCCAGCATTGGAGAGGAGCCCCTTGCGGAAGCAGCTTCTGTTTTCGAAAGAAACCTGCGGAGCTTTTCCGTGCTTGCCGCGGCCAATGGCGTGAAGGTGCTACTCGGAAACCAGGCTCGGGAAGACAGCGAAGAGATGTTCCTCGAGCATATGCGCTTCAAACCCTTCAACGAGTTTCTGCTTTATCCCAGGCACGAGGAATACCTCCGTCACCATCATCGCTACAATGAGATCATACGCAGCGTGGCCGGGGAGACGGGAGCCCTCTTTGCGGACAACCATCGTTCCCTCGCCGGTCGTCGCGAGCACTTTCGCGACTTTGTCCATTACACGCCTCTGGGTATCACTGCTCTGGCCAGGAACTACGCAAAGACCATCCTGGAAAGTGGCGTGATGGACTAGGGTTGTAGCCCTCCCCCGCTTGTGTATTTCCCCTCAGTTTGTCATCTTTTCAAATATGGCACGACTTTACACCATTGAGGATCGCCCATCAGCGGGGCTTGCCGGTGAGCGCGTGGTTCTGGCGGGCTTCGGCAACCAGGCTCGCGCCCATGCGGCCAACCTACGGGATTCGGGAGCGAATCTTGCGCTGGCCCTTCGCGAAAGCGGGGAGTCCGCGGCGAGAGCTCGCGGTGAAGGTTACGAGGTTCTGGGACTCGAGGAAGGCGCAGCAGAGGCGGATCTCTTTGTCCTGCTGATTCCCGACGAGTCCCAGCCGGATTTCTATCGCTCCCTGGAATCCCGCTTGAAGCCCGGCACGGCTCTGGGTTTTGCTCACGGCTTTGCCATCGGTTTTGGTCTGATAGAAGTTCGCAAGGATCTGGACTGTTTTCTTGTGGCTCCCAAGGCCCAGGGACTGAAAGTCCGCGAACTCTTTGAGGAAGGAAAGGGAGCCGCCGCTCTCATTTCTGTACATCAGGATGCCTCGGGTCGCGCCATGGAGCGGGCCCTGTCCTATGCCGATGCCATTGGCTGTTTGCGGAGTGCTGCCTTTGAGACCAGCTTTCGGGAAGAGGCGGTCAGCGATCTTTTCGGCGAGCAGGCCGTGCTATGCGGGGGAATGAGCGAACTGATTCGCGCTTCCTTCGACACTCTGGTCGACGCCGGCTATAGTCCGGAGATTGCCTACTTCGAAACTCTTCACGAGATGAAGATTCTGGCCGACCTGATCTACCGGAAGGGTATCGACGGAATGCGCCGCCACATCAGCGGAACCGCACTCTACGGTGACCTCAGTCGCGGGCGAAGAGTGATCGACGAAGGCACGAGAAAACGGCTTCGCGATATGCTGAAAGAGATCGAGAGCGGGGAGTTCGCCCGGGAGTGGATGGACGAGCATCGCAGTGGCCGTCCCCTGATCGGGAAACGCATGGACGAAGATGCGCAACATGAAATCGAAAGTGCGGGGAAGAAGGTTCGAAGCCTGATGCCCTGGCTCGAGGAGAAGGAATGAAGAGAAGTTCGATAAGCCTGATCCTGCTGGTTCTGATGGCATCCTCCCTGTCTGCCCAGTCGCCCCAAGAGAGTGCCCGGGTCGACAGCACTTTCCTCACCGAATCGGGGAAGAAGGTGCGTTTTCAGGGAGAGTTGGGCGCCAGTGATCTCAGTGGCGAACTTCGCGCCGAGGCTCTGTCCGATGACCGGCTTCCCCGGGGCTACGGCTGGGAGACCCTTCGCGACTGGAAAGAGGGCGACCTTCGCCCGGCTCCCCTTGTCGAGGACGGTCGTGTTCGCTCC
Source organism: Candidatus Krumholzibacteriia bacterium (assembly GCA_030748535.1). Classification (NCBI taxonomy): domain Bacteria; phylum Candidatus Krumholzibacteriota; class Candidatus Krumholzibacteriia; species Candidatus Krumholzibacteriia bacterium. The sequence goes on along the minus strand of JASMLU010000020.1, from coordinate 7,298 downwards.
GAGTTTTTCTCCCTGGAATACCCGACGGCCTTTCGAACTCTGGTGGCCCTGAGCTTTCTGGAATACACCGACTTTGTCTACTTCACGATTCTCGAGCGTCTGGGATGGTCGCTGGATCGGGTGGTTCCCCTGGAAACCTGCTGGGATCCCGCTGCCTATCGCAAGCACTGGGATCTGCCCTGGTGGGTGCCGGGTGTCGTCCGGGACGGCAAGATTCTGGTTCAGCCCATGAGCATGCTGATGAGTCGCGGTCTCGCCATGGAAACCCTGACGCACCTCTATGTGGAACTTCTTCTTCGCGAGAAAACCCAGGCGCGGCTTCCCGACTGGTTCATCTATGGGGCCGGGGCCTTCTTCGGCGATGAGGGCTGGGTGCTGGAAGGACAGGTGGAGGTTCTCCAGCGAAACTATGAAATTCGCTGCGAGCAGGGCACGATGATCCGCGACCTGAACCTTCATCGTGATCCTGCCGTGATCGCAGCAGGGGCCGACGATGAGGATGCCCGCTGCCGAAGCCGCATTGCCTACTGGCGTGCCTTTCGATTGATGCAGAACATCCTGCTTCAGGAAGGGCAGAAGACCTTTGCCGCAATGGTCGACAGCATGGAGTCCGATCCCGCGCTGGACTTCGAGGCGGCGCTACAGGCTCATTACGGAATGAGCCTCCAGCAACTGGTCAGCAAACACGAACCCTGGAACTAGCATGAGCATTCGCCTTCGCTTCGCCCCGAGCCCCACGGGTTTTCTCCATGTGGGAGGTGCTCGCACGGCACTTTACAACTGGCTCTATGCCCGCAAGACCGGCGGGAAGTTCATCCTGAGAATCGAGGACACCGACGCCGAAAGAAGCAGTGCCGATATGGTCACGGCAATCCTCGACGGTCTGCGCTGGCTGGGGCTGGACTGGGATGAAGGCCCGGACAAGGGAGGCGAGTACGGGCCTTACTTTCAAAGCGAACGCCGGGAGCTTTACCAGACAGAAGCAGAGAGACTCCTGGCCGATGACCGTGCCTATCCCTGTTTTTGTAATGAAGCTGAACTGGAAAAGCATCGCGACGAATCCGCCTACAATGGCCACTGCGCTCGACTTGCCCCCGGCGAGCGGCAGGCCTTTTTGAAGGAGGGCCGCCCCCATGCCCTGAGGTTCCGTGCGCCGAAGGAGGGCGAGACCCTTCTCTATGACCAGATCCGTGGCAAGATGGAGTTTCAGAATGAGCTCTTCGAGGACTTCGTCATCATCAAGAGCGACGGTCTTCCTTCCTACAATTTTGCCGTGGTGGTCGATGACCATGCGATGGAGATCAGCCATGTGGTTCGGGGCGATGATCATATCAGCAACACGCCTCGCCACCTGATGCTCTACGAAGCTCTCGGCTATCGTATTCCGAAGTTTGCGCACCTGCCGATGATTCTCGGGGAAGACAAGAGTCGTCTTTCGAAGCGTCATGGGGCGACGAGTCTGGGCGACTTTGCCGGGCAGGGGATTCTCCCCGAGGGCATGATGAACTACCTGGCGCTCCTTGGATGGAGCCTGGACGGCAAGACCGAGTTCTTTAGCGCGAAGAAACTGGTCGATGCTTTCAGTCTGAAGCGTGTCGGTTCTAATCCCTCGGTTTTTGATCCCGAGAAACTCGCCTGGCTAAGCGGCGAGCATTTCAAACGACTGGACCCCAAAGCCAAGGTGGAGGGCTGTTACGAGCATCTCCTTTCTTCCGGTCTGGAGCTTCCCCCGCTGGAGAAAGTGCGCGAGCGACTGGCGAGGATTGTGAAACTCTTCGGCAATCGCCTGAAGAGCTATGCCGATGCTTTGGATTTGGGTGCGTCTCATTTCTTTGCGGAGTTTCCCGATTACGATTCCGAAGCCGTCGAGGAGCATCTTTCCTCAGATTCCGAGGCCCGTTTGCAGGCCCTTGCTGACTCCTGGGAAAAACTGGGCGAGTTTTCGTCTTCGGAACTCGAGGCTTCCCTTCGCTCTTTGGCCGAGTCCATGGGTCTCGGTGCTGCGGATCTCATCCATCCCCTTCGGGTCGCTTTGACCGGTCGCAGAAGAAGCCCCGACCTCTTCGGGCTCTGCGAGATTCTGGGGCAAGAGATCGTGATTGCGCGCCTTCGAAAGCAGGCTTGGCGAAAGTAAGGCGAGGGTCTTGCGAAGCGCCCCCGATCCTGCTAGTTTCCTGCCTGCATTGCCCCGTCGTCTAACGGCAGGACAACGGTTTCTGGTATCGTTGATCGAGGTTCGAATCCTTGCGGGGCAACCATTTCGGTGAGAGAAGTCTCTGGCTCGTTCAGTGACTTCGCGGCAGGTCGCATGTCGAAACCACCGCGCTTATGGCCCATTCGTCTAGCGGTTAGGACGCCGGGTTCTCGACCCGGTAACAGGGGTTCGATTCCCCTATGGGCTACCATGAAAAACCCGCCTCCACGGAGGCGGGTTTCTTTATGGACTGCATTGAACCACATGCTATTTCATAAGCAGCATCTTCCGACTCTGCTGACTTCCCTCAAAGCGCAGACGGCTGAAGTAGATGCCGCTTCCCACAGCCCTTCCCTTTTCATCCCGCCCGTCCCAGAGGAGGGAGTGGTCTCCCGCTTCCTGGAAGCCGTCGAGCAGATCCCTCACAAGCCTTCCCTGCAAGTCGAAGACCCGCAGGCTTGCTTCGCCTGCATGCGGAAGCTGATAGCGGATCGTGGTCGAGGGATTGAAGGGGTTCGGGTAGTTGAATCCCAGGGAGAAAAGGGCAGGAGTGTCTCCGGCGGCGGTGGACCCATTGCTTGCGCCCGGGGTGGGTTCGCTGAAGAAGACCCATGGCTCGCCGCCGTCGCTCTCACGACCCTCGCTGACATCGGCCGATTGTGCGCCGAAGACATAGCTGTCGATCAAGTCATTGCCTGCGGCTACACGCCCGAAGAGGCCGACCTCTTCGCCTCCACCCGAGAGCTTGAAGTTCGTGTGAAGGGGACCGTCGCTTTCATCGTTGTCGCACCAGATGACCAGAAAGCCCCCGGCGGCGATGCTGGTATCCGGAATGGCCCACATGGTCGTCTGCAAAAGGTCGTCCGTCAGATAGAGACCACCCAGCTCGATAGCCTCCACACCCGGATTGTAGATCTCCAGCCAGTCTTCGTAGGAACCCATCTCGTCCTGAATGCCAGTGTTGTTGAGGGCGACGAACTCGTTGATGTAAAGCAGGATCTCTTCCGGCTCTTCGGGGTTCTCGTTCTCCGCGCCCGGCGTAGCGGCTCCCAGAATCATCCAGTCACCGCTAGCGTCGGGCCAGCGTCCCCAACTGAGGTCTTCGGCCAGGGGATCGAAGCCGGTTTCGTCTACAATCTCACCGTCTGAGAGGAGATACACGCACTCGCCGTCAGCGGAGAGCTTGAAGTCCGCATGCAGTGGTCCCTGTACGCTTTCATCATCGCACCAGACAAGCAGGTACTCGCCGGGGGCAAGACTGGTGTCGGGGAAGACAAAGGCATCGGGGCTGTAGAGATCGTCCGTCAGGCTCATCCCTGCCAGATTCAGGGCAGCATCTCCCCTGTTCGTGATTTCCAGCCAGTCGTCGTAGCCCCCGAACTCGTCGGCCAGGGTCGTGGCGTTGTCGGCCATCAGCTCATTGAGCACAAGGTCAGCGGGAGCGCTGGCACTTCCCAGAATGCCGAGCAGGTGGTCATGGCGATCCCGGATGAAAGGCTCCAGCCCGGGAATCCCTCCGCCCGGCCCTCCGGTGAGATCCACGCTCATGGCGTTCTCAAAATGCGCGGTCGTGTAGACCATCTTCGTGTCGGCGTAGACCCAGGGACGCACGAGATCGCGCAGTTCTTCCATGCGGGCAACAAGACTGTCCGGGTTGGCGTAGCCGTCCATCATCGAGCGAAGATAGCCGAAGAAAAGCTCCCGATACTCCGGCTCCCCATACAGTTTGAAGCCCAGAGGACGGCTGTGCCCCGGATAACTGAGCCAGAGAGGGCCGAGGTTCTTGAGCTGGGAGATGGGCATACCCATGCTGAAACAGCCCCAGGCCTCGTTGGCATCCCAGGGGATGAAGACAAAGCGACCGTCGCTGTCCCGATCATAGAAGTAGAAGTTGTGCCCGCTTCCCGAATAGCTGTCGAGGTTGACGGTCAGGATGTTCAGGGCCAGCATCCCGAGCGCGCTTCCCAGATCCAGGCGGGAGGGAAGTGAATCGGGGATTTCTGACTGGGGGATGTTGTCGAGGACATTGACCAGATCGACCAGTTGCGACCAGTCGTTCTCTTCCTCATTGGATTTCAGTTCGTAGTGGTCGTAGTAGTCACTCTCGTTGGGACCGCGCCACTGGAGATCTCCATGGGGGTCTCCCTTGAAGAGGTTCCCGTCTTCGCTGAAACCAAAGCGGCTTTCGATGAACTCGTTGTTCACGCCTTCAATGAGGTCGTAGAGACCCCAGTACTCGCCATTGATGTAGAGGGCCGCATAGTTTGCCCGGATCATGGGCATGCCGATCGAAGCACCCAACTCCGCAAAGCACTTTTCACGAGTAAAGGAAGGATCCTTGAAGGCATTGTTCAGGTAGAGCTTCTCAATGCCCTCGATGTTCTGGTTGTCGATGTACTCGTTGAGATCCAGCTTGAAGGACTTCTTCTCGCCGTAGTAGCTCCAGTAACTGCTGTTTCCCTTGAAGCGCACGCCGATGGAGTCGTAGTGGACGCCCTCCCAGTCAAACTCGCAGGACATAAAGAGCGGGTCGTCGATATGGTCTTCAAAGTTGACGGTAAGCGAATCCCACCAGCCCTCCTGGGGGAAGGTCAGATGGATCTCGTGTACAGCGTCTTCCGTGAAAAGTGGATGGCTGTCCTGAGGATAGTCGGCCAGTGCGGGAGTTGCAAAGAGCAGGACCAGAAGAAAAGGGGTTCCGGATTTCATAGCTTCCTTTGCTGAGAGAGTGGGGGTTCTCTGTAGGACACTCGGGGCGGGGCGCTCGTGGCGACACTCGTGGCGTCAATTATAGCACAGGAGCGGGTCGGCGGGTGTAGGGGGGCTTACAGGGGGGGGCGATGCGTTTGTCTCTATGGCATGATCGATACATGTTGCCAGGGCTCTCGTGTGGTATCACAATCATTGTTGCACTGAAACAATGCTGGGCCATCTGAGCAGGAGGACCGACATATGAAATACTTTCTCGGGCTCTTTGTGCTGATAGCCTTGGTGGTAGCGCTTGTCTTGTGCCAGGGCAGTGTGCCCGATGTCCGTGATCCTGTTGTGCGGGTATTCGGTGGTGCCGGCGAGGTTTCAGGTTCATTGTCGATCGTAGACTTGGGGCAGACTCAGATCATGGTCGATTGTGGTGCATACTATCCTCACGGTAGCGGAACCGCAGAAAAGAGAGCCGAGCGAGCATCTAAAAAGAACAACATCATCCCAGAGTTGGCGAGTCAGTGCCAATACCTGATCTGGACTCACGCCCATCTCGATCACATTGGTCGCACTCCACTTCTCGTTCGGAAAGGATTTCAGGGTTCAATCCTGACAACGCAGGGTACTGCAACACTGGCCTCGGTGATGCTCGATATGCAAGTGCGGTACGATGCCAATAGGGTCCGCAATTGGGCGTGGTCCACCTTCGGTTTCAGAAAGAGGGCTCCCAGAGTTGTTATCAAGCCACACTGGCATCCAAGCTGCAGATATGCCCAGAAGATCTCTCAGCGAAATCTGGCAACGCGCACCAGTAGCCTGAAGGAACTCAGGGGGTATCTGGCCAACCTGGACGGTCGCAAGGTTGTGGTTTCTCCCTGCAGAATGTGCTCTCAAATGGAAGTCGATGCGATCTTGTCTCTGGTGCGAACTTTTCCATTCGAAAGAGACATCCAGTTAGACAGCAATACGACACTTCGGTTTCTGCGGGCCGGACACATTCCAGGCTCGGCAAGTGCCCTGATCGAGTCTGTAGTTGAAGGCCCTGCCAAACGGATTCTTTTTTCAGGGGATCTCGGGAACGAGATTTCCTTGCTGGCACCCGGCCCGAGCCCAGCGCCGGAGGCGGATGCGGTTTTCGTGGAAGCAACCTACGGCAACTTCACGCGCGATCCTGATACAATTGACCAGCACGAGGTATTCCGGTCAGATGTTGCGGAGACACTGCGCGGTGGTGGCGTAGCGTGGATCCCTGCCTTCGCCCTGGACAGAACACAGAAGATTCTCTATGAGCTTACATTGGCTCAGGAGGAAGGTTTGATTTCCGGGCAGATTCCCATCTTCATTCCATCGCCTTCGGCGGCGAACATCACAAGCCTCTATCAAACCAACCAAACGGAGGGCTGGTTTAACGATGCTGTTGAGCGCAACAGGAATGCATTTAGGCCATTAGGTCTAAAGGAACGGCTTCCCAAGGGCCCGTTGAAGGGACCCGCAATCGTGATCAGCACAAGCGGGATGATGGACACAGCCTATTCGGCGCGTATTGCCCCCGTTCTTCAAGACCCAAGCACGACGGTCTTTCTTGTTGGATATCAGGATCCTGGTACGCCAGGAGGAAAGTTGAGGAGTGGAAGCCGCAGTGTCTTTGTCGGTGGAAAGAAGTTTGAAGTTGCTGCAGACGTAAAGACCTATGGTTGCTTCTCAGGACATGGCGATGCATCCGAGATCGATCATTGGCTTTCCAAGCAAAGCACAGGTACTACTGTAGTTCTCGTCCATGGGGAAGGATCGGATTTGGCGGAGCGTGCCAATGGCTTGATGTCCCTGTTCAATGTGGTTATCGCACAACCTGGCGAGGCGATCTCGGTCGAGTGAACTCTGGTTCCATTTGACATTTAATCTGCTCTCCAAAAGGACTGAACGGAGAAGCCGGTCCTCATGGTTCCATGGGAGTGATTTCGACTATACTGGACCGTTGGTATCGCTCTCACGACCTCTACCTCGGTCACAATCCCCTCTCTAGCAGGGAGAAATTCCGACGGAGTTCCGCACGAAGGGAACCGGGAAGTCCAAGAAGGTCACAATCCCTTCTCTAGCAGGGAGAAATTCCGACTTGTCGGTGCTGTTTTGATGGCTGTAAATACACCATCTTTGTCACAATCCCTTCTCTAGCAGGGAGAAATTCCGACAATCGCGCATGCGACTGCTGAGGATGTCGAGGACCGAAAGGGTCACAATCCCTTCTCTAGCAGGGAGAAATTCCGACGCCTGACGCTAAAGGTTTTGACACGGTAAAAGCGTTCGTGAAGTCACAATCCCTTCTCTAGCAGGGAGAAATTCCGACGGAACCTTATTCTTTTCCGAACGGGGAAGCTAGAAAAGATGTTGTCACAATCCCTTCTCT
>JASMLU010000019.1 GCA_030748535.1 Candidatus Krumholzibacteriia bacterium | reverse complement strand
GATCCTGTAGTGATAGCTTCTCCATGTCCTACAGAGGGCAGGAAGAAGGCCAGATACATTCTCAGAGGCACAACCTTGGGGTTGCGGTTCTTTTCACAAGGCTCTAGTCTGAAAGCATCCGCAATCAAACGGGGGCGTTTCACAATGAGTAGTCAAGGTCCTAGGTTCTGGAGTTCGGTGGGCAAGAAGTACCTCACCGGGTTTACGGGACTCGCGCTCTTTCTTTTCCTTGTCGTTCACCTTCTCGGCAATTTGACCCTGTACATGGGTCCCCATGCCCTGAACCACTATGCCCACTTCCTGGAGCACGCGCTTCACGGCATGCTGGTCTATGCCTTCGAAGCCGGCCTGATCCTGCTCCTGCTGATACACATCACTGCAGCGGTCGCAGTGGCTCTCTTTGACAAGAACCGGGCCCGTCCGGTGAAGTACAAGAAGTCGAAGAATGCCGGAGGGGAGAGTCGGAAGACCTTTTCGTCGACCACGATGATCTACACGGGGCTTCTGCTCCTTCTCTTCATCGTCCTGCATGTGAAGATGTTTAAATATGGGGGTGCAAGGATCATCACCCTGCCTGACGGCACGCAGATGAAGGATCTCTACGCGGTGGTTCTCACGGCATTCAAGGATCTTCGTATTACGATGGCCTATGTCCTGATGATGCTATTGCTGGGCTTTCACCTGAGGCACGGGTTCTGGAGCGCTTTCCAGTCGATGGGCTGGAACAACCGACGGTGGATGCCCCTTCTGTACAGCCTTGGACTTGTTCTGGCGATTCTCCTTGCGCTTGGCTTTCTCATGCCGCCGCTCTACCTCTATTTCTTCGTCGACCCCGTTACGACAGGAGGTCACTGATGACGAAACTGGATGCAAAGATTCCTGGTGGACCCCTTGAGGGCAAGTGGGAACAGCACAAGAACGAATCAAAACTGGTTGCTCCTGCAAACCGCAGGAAGTTCTCGGTAATCGTGGTGGGAGCCGGGTTGGCCGGCGGAGGAGCCGCTGCAACTCTGGGTGAACTCGGATACAATGTCCTGAACTTCTGCATTCAGGATACATCCCGACGCGCCCACAGCGTTGCTGCACAGGGTGGTATCAATGCGGCGAAGGACTACCAGAACGATGGAGACAGCGTCTGGCGTCTCTTCTATGACACGATCAAGGGCGGGGACTATCGGGCCAGAGAGGCAAATGTCTATCGTCTTGCCGAATTGAGCGCGAACATCATCGACCAGTCCACGGCCCAGGGCGTTCCCTTTGCCCGTGAGTACGGGGGCACACTGGCAAACCGTTCTTTCGGTGGCGTGCAGGTTTCCCGGACCTTCTATGCACGAGGGCAAACCGGCCAACAGCTCCTGCTCGGTGTCTACAGTGCCCTGATGAGGCAGGTAGGCGCGGGGACTGTGAAAATGTTCGAACGACGGGAGATGCTGGATCTGGTCATTGTGGATGGCAAGGCCCGCGGCATTATCACCCGCGATCTGGTGACCGGCATGCTGGAGCGTTTTTCCGCCGATGCGGTGCTGCTCGCCACCGGCGGCTATTCTCCGGTCTTCTTCCTTTCCACCAATGCCGTGAACTCCAATGCAACGGCCGCCTGGAGGGCACACAAACGGGGGGCCTGGTTCTCCAATCCCTGTTTTACGCAGATTCACCCGACTGCGATTCCCAAGGCCGGCGATTTCCAGTCAAAGCTCTCGCTTATGAGCGAGAGCCTTCGCAATGACGGGCGGGTCTGGGTCCCGATGAAGGTGGATGACAAGCGCGATCCGAGACAGATCCGTGAAGAGGAAAGGGATTACTTCCTTGAGAGAAGATATCCCGCCTTTGGAAATCTCGTTCCCCGTGACATTGCGGCCCGTGCAGCCAAGGTCGTCTGTGATGAGGGACGCGGTGTGGGGAGTACGCCCTACGCGGTGAATCTGGACTTCTCCGATGCCATCTCCCGCTTGGGCGAAGACGTGATTCGCGATCGCTACGGGAATCTCTTTGACATGTACAAGGAGATTACTGCGGAGAATCCCTACGAAGTGCCGATGCGTATCTATCCGGCACCCCACTACACCATGGGCGGGCTCTGGGTGGATTACAATCTCCAGAGCACGATTCCGGGACTTCATGTTGCAGGAGAAGCGAACTTCTCCGATCACGGCGCAAACCGCCTGGGTGCAAGCGCGCTGATGCAGGGTCTTGCCGATGGCTACTTCGTTGCCCCGAGAACCATCGCCCACTATCTGGCCTCAACGGAGCTGCCGGAAGTTTCCACCGATCATGATGCCTTTGCCGAAGCAGAGGATTCGGTAAGGAAGGGTGTCGATCATCTCCTTTCCATCAAGGGAGAGAAGACGGTTCGGGAGCTTCACTGGGAGCTGGGCCGTGTCATGTGGGACAAGGTGGGCATGAGCCGTAATGGGGAAGGTCTGAAAGAGGCCATCGGAGAGATTCAGGGGATTCGCGAGGAGTTCGGTCAGAATCTGAAACTGAGCGGCGAGTCAGATGACTTCAACAAGCAACTCGAAATGGCGGGTCGGCTTTCCGATTACCTTGAACTCGGGGAGTTGATGGCAAAGGACGCTCTCATGCGGGAAGAGTCCTGCGGTGGGCACTTCCGTGAAGAACACAAGACCGAGGAGGGGGAGGCTCTCCGTGATGACGAGAACTTCAGCTTCGTATCTGCCTGGGAGTACGAAGGGGAAGGAAAGGAATCGGTCATGCACAAGGAAGAGCTGGAGTTTGAGAATGTCACCCCGACGACGCGCAGTTACAAGTAGGGAGGCGTGATGAGCAAGAACACCATGTCGCTGAACCTGAAGATCTGGCGCCAGGCGGGACCCGATGTAAAGGGTGGTCTGGTGGATTACCGGATGGACGACCTCGACCGGAACATGTCCTTTCTGGAAATGCTCGACCTTCTGAATGAGCAGATTGTACGGGAAGGAGGAGAGGCCATTGAGTTCGACAGCGATTGCCGGGAGGGAATCTGTGGAACCTGTGGTCTGAACATTCAGGGTGTGGCACACGGGCCGAAGGGAGGGGTCACGACCTGTGAAATCCGGGTTCGGCATTTCCCCGATGGAGGAACGGTGGTTGTGGAGCCCTGGCGCGCGCGCCCCTTCCCGGTCATCAAGGACCTTGTCGTGGATCGCAAGTCTTTCGACAGAATACAGCAGGCGGGGGGCTTCGTTTCCGGCAATGTTGGATCCGCTCCCGACGCGAATGCGGTTCCCATTGCCAAGGAAATGGCTGACCGGGCCATGGATGCAGCATCCTGTGTGGGATGCGGTGCTTGTGTTGCGGCCTGCCCCAATGCCTCCGCCTCTCTTTTTGTGAGCGCAAGGATTTCACAGTTTGCCTTCCTCCCCCAGGGAGAGCCGGAGCGTCTGCGTCGCGCACTGGCGATGGTCGGGCAAATGGATAAAGAAGGCTTCGGTGCCTGTTCCAATCATGGGGAATGCGAGGCGGTTTGTCCGAAGTCGATTTCCATCGAACACATTGCCAAGATGAGGCGCGAGTTCTTCAAGGCCGCACTCACCCAGGGCTAGACGCTCAGACTCCCTCTTCTTGAAATGGAGAGGGAGTCTTGCCTTATTGAATACCCCCATTCTTTCAGGAGATTGACGATGAACAGGGATTGTCTGCAAACTCTCGACCGCATTTCTCTCTCTTCCGGCGAAGCACAAATCTATCGTCTGGAGAATCTGGAAAAACAGAACCTTGCCAATGTCCAGCACCTTCCCCGAAGCATCAAGATCCTGCTGGAAGCGGCCCTTCGCCTGAACGACGGCTTCCGGATCCGGGACGAGGATGTCCTCCGCATTGCCTCCTGGAGCCCCGACAATACGGCTCCGGTGGAGATTCCTTTCCGCCCCTCTCGTGTCATTCTGCAGGATTTCACGGGAGTGCCGAGTGTGGTGGACCTGGCCGCTCTTCGAAGTGCGATGAGCCGCCTGGGTGGGGATCCCTCTCGCGTCAATCCCGGGGTTCCCGTGGATCTGGTCATTGACCATTCCGTTCAGGTGGATCATTTCGGAAGTCCGGAAGCCCTGCAACTGAACTCGGACCTGGAGTTCAAAAGGAACCGGGAGCGCTATGAGTTTCTGCGCTGGGGAACCCGCTCCTTTGACAATTTCCGGGTCGTTCCCCCCGCAACCGGAATCGTGCATCAGGTGAACCTGGAGTTTCTGGCGGAAGTGGTTCGCCAGGACCCGGGCGAGGGCTTGCCCCTTCTCTACCCGGACAGTCTGGTGGGAACCGACAGTCACACGACCATGATCAACGGTCTTGGCGTTCTGGGTTGGGGCGTCGGCGGCATCGAGGCCGAGGCCGTGATGTTGGGAGAGCCCATCAGCATGCTTCTTCCAGCTGTGGTGGGGATGCGCCTCCAGGGGCAACTGCCCGAAGGCAGAACTGCTACGGATCTCGTGCTGACGGTGACGGAGAAACTCCGGGAGCATGGAGTGGTGGGCAAGTTTGTTGAATACTGCGGCCCGGGCTATGCTGCCCTCTCGCTCGCAGATCGAGCGACTCTTGCCAATATGGGACCGGAGTACGGTGCAACGGTTGGATTCTGCCCGGTGGACGATATGACACTCGACTACCTGCGCCTTAGCGGGCGCAGCGAGGAATTGATAGACCGGGTTGAGAGGTATTCCAGAGAGCAGGGTCTCTTTGCCAGCGGCGAGGAACCTCAGTTCAGCGAAACTCTGGAACTGGATCTTTCCACGGTGGAAGCTTCCCTTGCCGGCCCAGCCCGTCCCCAGGATCGCATCTCCCTGACAGACATGCCCTCCGGGTTCCGGAAGCTTCTGGACGAGCGATATCCGGAGCAGGCAGAGCAACTCCGCAATGATGCGGGGGAGAAGCAACTCGGCAATGCCTCTGTGGTGATTGCCGCCATTACTTCCTGCACCAACACCAGCAATCCCGGCGTTCTGATTGCTGCGGGACTTTTAGCAAGAAATGCCGTGGAGAAGGGGCTTCGTGTTCCCGACTGGGTCAAGACCAGCCTTGCTCCCGGGAGTCGTGTTGTCAGCAGCTATCTGGACAAGGCGGGCCTGAGCTCTTCGCTGGAGAAACTGAAGTTCCATACCGTGGGCTACGGTTGCGCTGTCTGTATCGGCAATTCCGGCCCCCTGCCCGAAGAGGTTCGCAGGGAGGTCGAGCAGAAGGACCTGGTCGTTGCCGGAGTTCTCAGCGGGAACCGCAACTTCGAAGGGCGGGTCAGCCCGCATACCCGCGCGAACTATCTGGCCAGCCCTCCTCTGGTGGTGGCCTATGCACTGGCTGGCCGTGTGGACATTGATTTTGAGACGGAAGCCATTGCTGACGGTGTTTTCCTTCGGGACATCTGGCCCTCCAATGATGAAGTCCGAAATCTCATGGAGTCCTCTCTCGGTTCGGAGCAGTTCCGGGAAGCATACCGTGATGTCTTTGATTCCAATGAAACCTGGAATGCAATCGAGGTTCCCGAAGGGCAACTCTTCGAATGGGATGAAGACAGCAGCTACATTCGCGAGCCGAGTTTCTTTCTGCATCTTCAGCCGGAACCTTCGTCCATCGAAGCGGTCCAATCCGCTCGCTGCCTTCTCATGCTGGGAGACAGCGTTACGACCGATCACATATCACCGGCCGGTGTCATTGCGAAGGACAGCCCTGCGGCCACTTACCTGCGGGACATGGGTGTCGAAGACCGCGATTTCAACAGCTATGGATCCCGGAGAGGGAACCATGAGGTCATGATGCGGGGAACCTTTGCCAACATCCGGATCCGCAACGAGATCCTTGATGGAGTTGAAGGGGGATACTCCCTGCACATTCCCAGCGGCGAGCAGATGTCCGTCTGGGAAGTTGCCGAACGCTACCGTGAAGAGAAGACGCCCCTGGTCGTTCTTGCCGGCAAGCAGTACGGAACGGGCTCAAGCCGCGACTGGGCGGCCAAGGGGACCAGCCTGCAGGGAATTCGTGCGGTGATTGCCGAGAGCTTCGAGCGGATCCACCGCAGCAATCTGGCCGGCTTCGGGGTTCTTCCCCTTCAGTTCCAGGAAGGTGATTCACACAGGAGCCTGGGGCTCACGGGGAGAGAGCTCTTCGATATTGAAGGTCTCCACGACTCCCTGAAGCCGGGGGAGAAACTCAGGGTCTCTGCCCGCTCTGAAGATGGAAGCGAAAAGCAATTCGAGGTGGTTCTGCGCCTGGATACTCCCGTGGAGATCGACTACTACCGTCACGGGGGCATCCTGCATTCGGTGCTTCGGAGAATGGCTTCCGACTAGATCCCCTGTAGCTGGACGAGCACCTTCCTTTCGCGTGGCATCTCATCGAAGTCGATGAGGACCACCTGCTGCCATGTTCCCAGTGCCAGTCTCCCATTCCGGAAGGGGAGTGACAGGGACGGGCCGAGAAGCGCCGAGCGCACATGGCTGTGTCCATTGTGATCTCCCCAGCGCTGATGATGTTTCCAGTCCCGATTGCGGGGAGCTATCTCCTCGAATACCCCGGCCAGATCCTCCACGACTCCCGGCTCGAATTCAAGGGTCGTGATCCCGGCCGTCGAGCCTCCGATGAAAAGATGTGCCATGCCTTCTTGCAGGGCACTTTCCTTCAGGATTCTCTCCAGGCTTTCTCCGAGGTCTTTCGTGTCGCCATCGCCCTGTGTGGAACAGGAAATTTCCCGGGTGATGATCTTCATACTGCCTCCTTGCTCTCGTGATTGCTTGCCACTAAGTTCTGTCCATGTCCCGGGAAAGTCGCAAGAAGAAAGTTCAGCGAGCCGAGGCGATTCGTGATGAACTGAATCGCCTCTATCCCGATGCCAGTTGTAGCCTGAACTTTCAGACTCCCTTTCAACTACTGGTTTCCACCGTTCTCAGTGCGCAATGCACGGACGAGAGGGTCAACCTTGTGACTCCCGCCCTCTTTGCCGAAGCTCCCGATGCTGCCGGCCTGCAGAAGCTCCCCCTTCTGCGACTGGAAGAACTGATCCGCTCAACAGGGTTCTTCCGCAACAAGGCCAGAAACCTGAAGGCCGCCGCCGATTCCCTGCTAAGGGATCATGGCGGAGAAGTTCCCTGTCAAATGGAGGAACTCGTCAAGCTGGGGGGCGTGGGTCGGAAGACCGCCAATGTGATTCTGGGAAATGCGTTTCAGCTTCCCGGTTTCCCGGTGGACACTCATGTGGGACGCCTTTCGCGCCGTTTGGGCCTGAGCAGGGAAAGTGATCCGGTGAAAGTGGAAAAGGAACTCTGTGGTCTCTTTGACCCCGACAGCTGGGTTCTTCTCGGACACCAGTTGATCCAGCACGGACGACAGGTCTGTTCTTCCCGAAAGCCGGACTGCGAGAACTGCAGTCTTGCGGAACTCTGCCCGAAGCGACTCTAGCGGCCGGGCAAAAAGACGACTTTGCGGCTTTCCATCCAGTTTCCGGTGCTGGCCACAACGAGAAACACACCGTAGGACTGCCAGTTTCCCCGGTCATCCCTTCCATCCCAGTTAAACTCATAGGTCTCAGGAGGCGTGGGCTTGTCATGGAGAAGCCGGACCAGGCGACCGGAGACATCGTAAATGGCGAGCTTGAGATCGAGCTCCTCCCGCATGCTGAGGAGAATGCGGCAGGGGCTACTCGGACTGAAAGGATTCGGGAAAGACTGTTGCATGCTGAAGGGGCCGTCGCCGATCACTCCCTCGATGGGGTGATTGAGAATGCGATGTAGCGGATCGAGGTCCAGGGATGTGACCTCTTCTCCAAAGGTCCAACTGTAGAGTTGGCTCTCTGCGTCCGGCAGCACGGTGATGATCGTATCGTTTTCCCCGGATCCGAAACCCAGATGAAGGTCAAGAGGCTCGTCAAATAGAGAGCCGTTCTGAACCTGTTGCAACCTCAGATCCAGTCTCCATCCCGCCCAGTCCTCTACACAGGTCCACTCGTAATAGTAGTAAGGACGCCCGAGCCCATAGACCCAGTTCTGGAAGAAGCTCTCCAGGTCAAGTCCTGTCAGGGACTCCGCATGCGATTGAAACTGCTCGGTCGTGCCGGTTCCCGCCGAGGCGGGAGAATCCTGTGCCCAGCTTTCCAGTACTTCATAGAAGAGGGAGTCGCCCCGGCTTTCCCCGAAAGCGAAATCCTCGCCTCCTTCATCGAAGAGGTGTCGCAGGCGTCCCCGGAGCATGTGCAGAACCCAGGCGCCTTTGTAGTAGACACTCCAGGCCGCCGGAGCGGAGAAGGGATCTTCGGAGGTGTAAACCGGAACCGGGAAGTAGTCGAAGTGGCGCCGTTCGTAGAGGTAGTCTCCGGGACTCCAGCGACCGAAGTGCTCGTAGTAGAGAGCTTCTGAATAAGTGGCGAAGCCTTCGTTCAGCCAGACATCTTCCCAGGTTGCACAGGTGACATGATCTCCAAACCACTGGTGCGCCAGTTCATGGGGAGAAACATGGGAGATGGAGTCCACGCTGGTGATCGTTACCGAGCCGAGACTGCTGATGGTCTGATGCTCCATGCCTCCCATGAAACGGTACTCCGCCACTCCGTACTTCTCGTCCCGGAAGGGATACTCCCCGAAGCGTGCTCGAAAGCAGTCCATCATGTCGTGAGTCCAGGGAAGGCTCGTGGCGGCACCCTCCTCATCCCGGGGCCAGATGAACCAGGTCATGGGCATGCTGTCCCCGTCCTCAAAGTGATACCAGTCGGTCCAGGGCAAGCCATCGAGGTCGGGCTGGAGGTAGTTCGACACCGTAATGGAAACGAGGTAGGTGGCAATCGGATGCCGTTCGGTCCAGTGGTAGGTTCTGCTTCCATCGCCATGATCCAGCAACTCGTCCAGGGTTCCATTGGAAGCCACGACCAGCGTATCCGGGACCGTGATACGAAGGGAGACAGAGTCCGGCTTGTGATCCAGGCGGTCGATGCAGGGCCACCAGCTTCCCGCGTACTGGGTTTCGGTCATGGTATAGGCGATGGGGTGGGTGACTTCCTCGTCTTCGTAGGAAGCGAAAACAAAGGCGCCAAAGTAGTCGGTGTTTTCAAATGCTTCGTAATCCACTTCGATCAGGTGCTCGATCCCCACTTCGATGTCCTGTGTGGAGATGCTAAGCCTTTCGCTTCCGTCATGGAACCAGTCCGCTTCTGCTCCATCGATGAGAACCGAGTGGATCTCCATGTTCCACAGGGCATCGAGAACGAGACTGTCGGCCGTCTCTTCCGGGGTGAGCCAGGCGCGAAGATTCCCGTCCATGCGCTCGGCATCGAAATCGAGAAGGCCATCGATTTCATAGTAGCGGGCCCGCCACTCACTCTGCCCCGGACCACTCTCTCCGCCCCGGTCCAGATGCCCCGAGCGTCCCCGGCAAGTGGGGGCTTCCCGCAACTTGTCAATGGACGGCTCGCCGGAAGCAAGGAGGGAAAGGGGAAGTAGCAGTGCAATCAGTGCAGTTTTCATAGCTCGAATCGAAGGGAAAGGGACAGTTTCATTCCATTGAGGTTCAGGGGATAGGAGCCCCAGAGGATGTCATTCACTTCCGGGTCATCGAAAAGCTCAGGGGGAGATCCGGGGGCGATGTACTGCAGGCTGCCTTCATATTCGAAATTCTGGGTGATCTGTCCCATGGTCCCCATCAGTTCGGCCTGAAGAAAAGCCTGGGGGGAAAGGCGGTAGCGAAGACCCACGAAGGCCACCGCGCCGAGAGAAGTGTCCTTCGACTCGACCCTGAAATGCCGGTCGGGAAGGATGGGGCTTCCCGGATCGTCCTGGTTTTCCGTGACCTCGTTGATATTGAGGAGGTCAATTTCCAGCAGACTTCTTGCATGAAGAAAACTCACGCCGCCCCCCAGGTAGGGTTCTACCGCTCGGGAGCGGACGAAATCCAGCCCGTACTGGAAAGCGAAGCGAAGTTCGTGGAGTTGGGTGTTCAGGGAACGCGGAGATTCCCATTCGTGGGGGAGAAAGGAGGTGCTGGTTTCGAAGCTGGCATAGCTGTAATTGGCTTCGAGGGCCACCGGAGGCTTGATCCTCCAGAGTGCGCCAAATCCAAAGGGAACGCCCACCGGCAGATCCCGAAAAGGAGCACTGGGGCTTCCCCCCTCCATCCTGCTCATTCCCACATTGATGTGAGAGAGAAGGCTCTCATGGCTTGGCCCCGAATAGGTGGCGACCTGGGGGCCAAAGGCGAAGCGTTTCAAGTCCGGAATTTCCGCGACGGCTTCCGGGATCCTCTGGCGGTGGTCGATGCCTCCTTCAGGAAGAATGGGCGCGATGGAAGTGATTTTCTGCCGGACCTTTTCTTCAGGGCTGTTTTCTGTCTGAACCCGGTAGGAGTGGAAGAGACGGAAACAGGGATCCGGAAGATCGTTGAGAAGCGACTTCAGGTCAGTTCCGGAAACCCGGACAAAGGCTTCCAGTTTTTCGCTGCGGGAATCGTAGAGCTTCAGGAGAATCTTGAAGTCCCTGGCTCCTTCCCGGAAGTAGGGTGCGATGAGAAGGCGCACTCCCAGTTCCTTTCCCAGGGAAACAAAGCAGGCATCCTCCTGACAATCTCCAGCGCTGAGTCCAGCCTCCAAAAGCCGGCTTCTGGTGATGGCAAGAGGCAGGATACTCCAGCTTGCCTTGGGAAGAGCCGCTGCGATCTCCTCCCGGATCGACTGGTCCAGAGAGTTGCGGGAGGACTTGTCCAGATTCCCCAGATCGTTCAGTTCCAGAACGGCGACCAGATTGTCGGCCAGGGCGGGCAGGGCAAGAAGCATGAGTGCAAACAGCGTGAGGATCTTCATTATAACTCCCGAATTGAATCCGCTGGGAACCTACACTTTTTCCCGACTCTTGTCAGGGAGATTCAGGCGGTGATAGAGATGCTCCAGACTTCGCTGACTCGCCCCGCTTCCGGCTTCCGTGAAACGGCGGGCCCTGTTCCCCATCGAATTTCGAAGTGGCCGATTGCCAAGGAGTTCCCTCCAGTGGGATTTCAGGTCTTCCCCGCTGCAGACCATGTACGCTGCCCCGGCTTCCAGCAGGCCCCGGGCTTCCACAGCCCGGTCGATTCCGGGGCCGAAGAGAAGCGGTATTCCCTGTGCTGCCGCCTCCAGCACACTGTGGACACCGCTCGTGAATCCTCCTCCCACATAAGCAATCTCCGCCTGTGAATACAACTCGGAGAGCTGGCCCTTTACATCTCCCAGCAAGAGAGCGCCGGCTTCCAGACCTGTGGATCGAGAGAGGCGGGAAACCGGGAACCCGCGCTCCCGGGCGGCTTCCTCCAGACGCTGAAGCGCGCTCTCTGTCGGTTCATGGGGAACAAGGAAAAGTCTGGACGAAGGGAATTCACGGGAGATCGCTGCATAGGCGTCGAGGATCAGGTTCTCCTCGACGGGCCAGGTGCTTCCGGCCAGCAGACATTGCTCGAAGGGAGGGACATCCATCAGTGCGTGGGGGAGTCTCTCCTGAATTCTTGACAGAACACGGTCAAAGCGGGGATCTCCGCTGACATACAGGCGGGAAGGGGGAAGTCCCAGGTCAAGAAAGACCTGTCCGTCTTCCTCGCTGACTGCGTCCACCCATTCCAGAAGATTGTGCAGTCTGAGATAGAGAAGGCGCGTCGGCCAGCGAGCCCGCCCCGAACGGGGAGACAGGACGGCGCCAAGGAGAAAGACCGGTACTCCTGCCCGGTGGCTTTCCAGAAGCATGTGGGGCCAGAGATCCCACTTTACAATCAGAATGGCCCGGGGGCGGAAGCTCTGGATCAGGGAGCGCATCCTGCCGGGCCGGTCAGCGGGAAGGGGGATCACATGGTTGCAGCCTTCCACCTGATCCTTTGCGGGCCGTGCGGAAATGGAACCCAGGCTCAGGAGAATGCGTGCCGAAGGAAGGCGCCTGCGAATGTCCTCGATGAGCGGTCGTGCCTGCTCCAGTTCACCGGCACTGGCTGCATGAATCCAGAATCCCGGAGATTCGGGATTCCCTACGGAGGGAAGAGGCCGGGAAGAGAACTCCCTTCTCCAGCGGAGAGTGGCCGCCAGCTTGGGAGAGAAGAGAGCCAGTAGCGGAAGAAGCGAGAGAAGGAGAGGGGAAAGCAGCCGGTAGAGGAAAATCACAGAAGCCCTCCCTCAAGCAGAGCATCCCGGAGGGCTTCTGCGGGGATTCCCTCCAGGCAGTCCCGTCGGGTTTTCCTGCAGGGCTTCTTCCCATGCAGAGAGCAGGGACGGCAGGGCAGATCCTTTTCAAGGAGGACACTTCCGGGAAGGCGGGGTGGAAAGCCAAACTGGGGAACCGTGGGGCCGAAGAGAACGAGGGAAGGTCTGCCGACAGCTTCCGAAAGATGGGCCAGACCGGAGTCCGCAGAGACCAGAGTGCAGGAGCAGGAGAGAAGGGCGGCGACTTTTGAAAGATCCTCCTCAGAAGTCACCGAAATCGTTTTCTGGCGAGCCCGGGCGGAGAGGCTTTCACAGATCTCCCTTTCTGCAGATCCTCCCAAAAGAAGAATCGGT
Source organism: Candidatus Krumholzibacteriia bacterium (assembly GCA_030748535.1). Classification (NCBI taxonomy): domain Bacteria; phylum Candidatus Krumholzibacteriota; class Candidatus Krumholzibacteriia; species Candidatus Krumholzibacteriia bacterium. The sequence goes on along the minus strand of JASMLU010000019.1, from coordinate 6,601 downwards.
AGGGAGTCCGGGAGGATTTCGAGAAGCCGGTCAAAGTGTGGCCAGATCTTCGTGGGCCAGGCGGCAGAGGGAGCCAGAGCCAGGGGAGGGCAGTCCTCGGGGAAGCCGGCGGCATCCAGGCGGCAGCGGGCCTCATCCAGCAGGGCCTTTGACAGCGGGTAAAGGGGGCGGGGTTCCGGAGATTTCGAATAGCCTTCCTTTTCCAGCAGAAGGAGGTGCCGCTCGGCAACAGGGATAAAGGGCCGTCTCCGCAGGCCTGGACGAAGGGCATCGGGAGCGAGGACAAGCAAGCGCCGGTAGAGTGAACTCCGGGGACTTTCCTGCCAGCGGCTTCCGCTACCGGCCATCATCAGGCGAAGGCTGCGGCTTCGGAGGTTGCCGTGGAGGTCAAAAACCCGGTCATAGTGTTCCGACTCCAGGTTCCGGGAAAGCTCGCGAAGGGCAAAGAGGCCGCTTCCTTCGGGAAGGGTCCACAGTCGGCGGATCCAGGGGAGGGGGCGGAGAAGGCTGGAATATCGTTCCCGGCAAAGGAAATCCACGGACTCACCTTGACGGGAGAGCGCCTCCAGGGTGGGGAGAGTGAGAAGCAGATCTCCCAGAGCTCCGAATCGAATCATCAGGTTTCGCAGGATGGCCTCGCTTTGGATTGCGGATTCTAGGCGAGCCTTGCACGGGAGTCAAGGCGGAGCGAGCTTGACAAGTGATCCCGGAAGACAGAAGCTTCGGGGGATCGGAGACGATGATTAGCATTTTGAGTTCCATTTTCACAGGCAGATCTGCGAGCCAATCCTGCGCAGTGCCCCCGAGTGGAGGATAGCGGGATGATCGTGGACCTTGCGCTGATGATCGCCCTTTTCACCCTCCTGGGCCTGTCCGCCTTTTTCTCGGGTTCGGAAACTGCACTCTTTGCCCTGGGTTCATCCGAGAGACACTTGATCCGGAAGCGACAGGATCTGCCCTCACGAAGAGTCGCCCTGCACCTGGATCGACTACAGGAAGTGCTGGCCACCATTCTTCTGGGGAATACCCTGGTGAACATCCTCATGGCCGTTTTGGCTACAAGGCTCTTCATCCGTCATCTGGGACCGAGGCAGGGTGCCCTGGCCGGTACGATTGCGGTGACGCTGACCGTTCTTGTCTTCGGCGAAGTGCTTCCCAAGACTCTTGCGGTTCTTCGCCCGAGAGTCTTCAGCTTGCGGATCGCTCGACCTCTCTTGATGTTTCGGAGCTTTCTGGATCCTCTCTCCTCCCGTCTGGAGTCGGCCAGCCTTGCCGTCCGGGGTGTACTTGTACGAAGACTTCCCGCCGACCCTCCGGAAGTGCAGGAAGAGGATTTGCTGGCCCTGATGAGAATGGCCGTCGAGGAGGGGAGCCTCGACGAGAAGGAGTTCGAACTTGTCCGGGGGGTGTTCGAACTGGAAGACACTCCGGTAGAAGACACCATGATCCCGCGGATGGATCTATTTCTGCTCGAAGACACGATGTCCGTTCGGGCCGCTCTCCCGACCATCCGGGAGGCGGGGTTCCGGCATGTGCCTCTTTACCGGGAACAGCCAGATCGGGTCACGGGAATTCTTCTGGCTACAGATCTTCTGGGCCACGAGAGTTCCGAGGAAGCGCTTTCCCGCTTTGCCCGCCCGGCCCGCTTCTGTCCCGAGAGCCAGTCGGCAGGATCTCTTCTGGTGGAACTGCTTGAGGAGGGGGAGAGTCAGGCACTCGTGATCGACGAGTATGGAGCGCTTTCCGGGTTGGCGGGCCTGGAGGACCTCTTTGAAGTTCTGGTTGGGGAGATTTTCAGCCGCCGGGACTATGAGAGCCAGCGCTTCTTCATGCCTGATGAGAACACCTTCATTGTCTCTGCCCGAATGGATCTTCCCCGCGCCCGAGAACTGACAGGCCTGAAGCTTGCCGGACGGGATGTGGAAACTCTCGGGGGCTATCTCCTCGACAGTCTCGGAGAAGTCCCCGAAGTCGGGGAAAGTCACATTCTGGAGAGCTTTCGCTGGACCCTGATGGATGCAAAAGGCCCCTCCCTGAAGACCCTGAAGCTGGAGCGTGTCTCATGACGGGGCTCTGGCCACTTCTTCTCCTCCTCTCTCTGGTGGGCAGTGCCGTGTTTTCGGGGAGCGAGATCGCACTGGTTTCGAGCAACCGGATGCGGCAACGAGCAGAGCGGGAGGAAGGCAGACAACTTGCGGGCCTTGCAGAGAAGCTCTACCGGCATCCCAGCAGGGTGCTGGCGCTTTTGCTCTTCGGCACCAATCTCTTCAATGTTCTGGCTTCGGTCAGCGCCATGATCCTGACGGAAAAGGCACTCGCAATGCAGGATCTCGACCTTCCGGATCTGGGAGTCGATCTCTTGTCCACGGCCTGGATCGCCGGACTGGTTCTTCTTTTTGGGGAAGTAATTCCGAAGGGAATCGGGCGCGCCTATGCAGACCGCCTGACCCGACTCGCGGCTCCCGTTCTTCTCTTGCTCGGCTGGATCTTCGCTCCGCTTCTCTGGCTTCTCGACCTTCCGGGGAGGCTTCTGCTGCGCCTGATTCCCGGAGGCAAGCCCGCAAACGATGAGAGTCTTTCCTGGGAAAAGCTTCGCTTGCATCTGGAAAGCGGAAGAGAGGAGGGAACCGTGGAGGCCGTGGAGGAGGCGAGGATTCGGAGAATCGCCCTGATGAGTCGCCTGACCGCCCGATCCCTCATGCAGCCTCTTTCACAGTTCGAAATTCATTCCCTGGATGCCCCTCTCGGACCTCTGGCTCGCAGGCTCTCTGAAAAGGGAATGTCCCGGGCCTTTCTTTATGAAAGCTCCCCTGACAAGCTTCAGGGTTTTGTCACCACGCTCAGCCTACTTGGCCTGGAGGAGTCCCTGCCCCTGAAGGAACTGGGAAGGCCGCTTCGCCGGGTTCCTGCAACCCGAAGCCTCCTCGACCTGCTTGATGAACTGCAGCTTTCCCGCGGGAAATTCGCAGTCGTCACCGATTTGCAGGGCCGCGACATCGGCGTGGTCTCCCTTCAGAGCCTTCTCTCGGAGTTGACCCTCATCGGCGGAACACGCAAGATTCAGGATTAGCCTCGGCTTTATCTGATTTTAGAGTCTGGATTCAGAAATTCCTTACAGGATCTTGCCTATTTCCTTCATGGTTCCTATTTTCATTGGGTCAAAGGGGGGAATTGTGGAGCAACTCAGCAAGGCAGAAATCGGGGAGAGGCTGAAGCGTTTTCGCCTTTCCAAGAAACTGACGCTCAAGAACATCGAAGCGAGCAGCGGGGTTTCGGCAACCCATATCTCTGAAATCGAGAGAGGAAAGAGCAGCCCCACGGTGGGGGCTCTCGACCGGATTGCCCGGGCCATGGGAAGTGAACCCTCCTATTTTGTGGAGGTGGATGAACTGCCCAGTTCTATCCTGCTCAAGGCGGATAACCGTCGCCGCTTCCGTTTTCTGGAACCCCCGGTGGAGATCGAATCCTTGTCCGGCTCCATTCCCCATTCCCGAATCTCCTTTATGAAGATGACCTGGGAAAAGGGTGCCGTGGCGACCGGCGAGGTGAATCGACATGAGGGCGAGGAGTTTATTCTCCTGCTCAAGGGAATCCTGGAAGTCAATGTAGACAATGAGCGACAGGTTCTCAAAGAGGGCGACAGCCTTCATTATCACGCGTCCAGTCCGCACCGCATTGAGAACATTGGCGACGGCCCCTGCGAAGCCTGGGTGGTCACCGTGCCGAGTTTCAAAATCTAGGAGAGATGATGGATATCACGGAACTGGGAGGCAGGATCAAGCGCATGCGCAAGGCCCGGGGCATGACCCTCAAACAGGTCGAGGCCCTCAGCCATGTTTCCGCAACCCATATCTCGGAAATCGAAAGAGGCAAAACCAGCCCCACGATCAATGCACTTTCGAGAATCTCCGGCGCCCTGGGCAAGGACACTTCTTTCTTCCTCGAAACCCGAAGTCTGGAAAATGTCAGCCGGATCTGTTTCGAGGATCGGGAAAAGAAGAAATTTCGTTCGACGGAAGGCTACTACCAGCCACTGACGGCCGGGATTCCCGGAGGGCATCTGCAGATCTTCCGGATTCATCTGGAACCCTCGTCCGTCCTCGAGTTCGAAGACACTATGTCATCCGGGGAAGTAACCCTGCTTTGCGAGCGTGGCCAGTTCCGTTTCGACGGAACAGAAGACAGCCACGAACTGGAAGAAGGGGACAGCGTACACTTTACCGGCGCTCTTGGTGTTCGGATCGAGTCGGGCAGTCGCCGGGACTGCGACCTGATCCTTGTCAGCACACAGCGCCACAGTCTCGAGAACTTCTAGGAAGGAGACAGTCGTGGAAACGACGAGCGATTTTCATTTCCTGAGCCTTGTCATGACTCATCAGCAGGCGGCTCTCATGCACATGGGCAAGATGGCCAACCCGGTTTCCGGCGAGGTTGAGCGCAATCTGGATGCGGCCCGCTACTCCATCGAGGTTCTCGAGTCTCTGGAAAGGAAGACAAAGGGAAACCTGAACGAGGAGGAAGCCCGCGCCCTTCAGGAAGCCCTCACTCACCTGAGGCTGAACTTCGTGGACGAGGCGAAGCAGGAGCCTGCATCCGAAGAAGAGGAACAGGAGCCCAGTCCTGCGGGAGACGAAACTTGAAGCGGCTCCTTGCGGCCCTTCTTCTCATTCTCTCTTCCTCCGCATTTGCCTCTTTCGGATGGTCCGGTGGGGGAGATCTCCATCGCATGGTTTCTGCCGAATCCCTCCGGGACAGCGGACTGCAGGGCTCCTTTTCCCAGCGCTACTTTTACCAGGATTGGCAAAACGCTTCCCGCTATCATTTGCATCACCTGCGTGAAACCCTGTCTTACGGCCTCGGCGGTATCCTCGAGATCAGCGCGGCATCCAACCAGTATCTTCGACGACGCGAGGCGGCTCCGGCCGACAGCGCCCTGACCCTTCTTTCCCAAGTGGAAGACTGGAATCCCCTGCTTCCGGAGTGGGGAGGACTCGGGGACAGTGACCTTTCCCTGAGATTGCGTCTTCCCCTGCCCATGGAGTCAATCCATTTTGCAGTGGAGGGCCATTGGCTGATCAGCACGGGGAATCCGGATTCAGGAACAGGCAGTGACAGCGAGGATCGGGAGTTTCTTGCTTCGGCAAGCTGGAAGTTGCCGACCGCTCGCAACTTCCCGGAGACCTGGCTACACCTTCAGGCAGGCTTCCGACTTCGGGACAGCAGCCGGGCTTGGGGGACTCCGGTGGCCGACGATCCGGAGGGGCCCTGGCCGGTCTTTCACTTTTTTCATCCCTCGTCCCCAGACGGTGAAAGCGAATTGCAGCGACAGGAGCTTCTGGGTCTGGCTCTCGACTTTAGGGGATCCGATGGCATGAGGCTCTTCGGGGAACTGGTCTGGGAAGGCTATGATCCGCAAGAGGGGATGGCCTTGCAGGAGAATCTCTGGCAACTGGCTCTGGGCTTCCGTCTGCCCGTGAATGAGAAGTGGAGAAGCTGGGCCGTCTTCGATCTCTGCCTGTCCCAGGACGATCTGGAAACGGCGTTCGAACCGCACTACCCGCGCCTGGCTGTGACCCTCGGTATCGAGCGTTAGTCTCTTTCAGCCTTCTTGCAGTCCCGCCAGGCCTCTTCCATGGTGTCGAGATCCGTTTCTTCCAGAGCAAGTCCCTGGCCTGCCACGCCTTTTTCCATGCAGGCAAAGCGGCGAAGGAACTTCTCGTTCGACGCATTTCCCACTTCTTCGGCACTTAGTCCCAGCCAGCGGCAGAGATTCACCAGTACAAAGAACAGGTCTCCGATTTCATCCTGGATGGGGGGGAGCTTGTCCTCCTCAAGAGTCTTTCGATAGGCCAGGGAAGGGCTTGGCCCATCAGGCACTTCCCGGGGAAGTTCCGAGAGGGCTTCTTCCAGTTCGCCCATTTCCTCGCGGAGCTTTGCAAGAACTCCGTCGAGTGTCGGCCAGTCAAAACCCACACGAGCGGCCTTCTCCTGATACTGCCAGGCACGGGCCAGGGTATCCATGCTGCGGGGCAGGGGCTTGAGAAGGCCGGGATCCTCTCCCTTCTCCCTTCGTTCCTCTCGCTTGACCGATTCCCAGCTCTGCAGTCTCTCCTCGGCCGTTTCGGGGGACTCTCCCTTTCCTTCAAAAAGGTCCGGGTGACGGCGGCGGAGCTTCCGGTCGATGCCGGCAAGGGCGCTCGACGCCTCGATCCCTTTTTCTGCCTGTAGATTCTGCAGGGCGAAAAAGAGAAGGTAGGCCAGATCGCCGATCTCCTCAGCCTGATGATCTGCCCGCTTCGTCTCGATGGCTTCCCGCCACTCGTGGGCTTCCTCGATGAGGTGCCGGTTGATGTCGAGCGAGCTCTGCTCGCGGTCCCAGGGGCAGCCGCCGGGCGCAAGAAGTGTCTCCAGGGTCCCCCAGAGCTTTCGAAGTTCCTTTTCCGGAAAGTGAGCCATGCCGGAAACTAACACGGCATTGCCCTCACTGCAATGAAGACCAGACTTGCCCCCATTGCAGCCCCGCTCCGCTTCTGCTACAATCCCCTTATCACTTATTTCGCTGGCCAGCGGATATGCGGATGGGACCGCTGTGTCAAGGGGG
>JASMLU010000018.1 GCA_030748535.1 Candidatus Krumholzibacteriia bacterium | reverse complement strand
AGAAGGTATCTGCAGAGGTCTCCATGCCCGGAGGAAGGCAAAGAGGGAGCCAGGAACAATTTCCCGGCCAGAACTTAAGGGAAGCGGACCTGTAAGCCGGGTTCTGTACTCCCCGAAGGAAGTGATGACCATTTCTCTGGGATCGCCGTTACCGACAACCTCTAGCAGCCTACCCGGGGATCAAGTGAGGCGGGCCACCTCTCTCCCCCTATTTGGCCTTGCTCCTGGCGGGGTTTACCCTGCGACTTTCGTCACCGAAAGCCCGGTGAGCTCTTACCTCACCATTTCACCCTTACCGGCAAGCCGGCGGTATCTTTTCTGTGGCACTATCCGTGGGATCACTCCCCCTGGCCGTTAGCCAGCGCCATGCCCTGTGGAGCCCGGACTTTCCTCGGACCGAAGCCCGCGGTCATCCAGTCCGCTTCCGCTAGATTATAGGGAATCGAGTGCCTGATTGGCAAGGGCATCAGCACGGGAGTTTTCCTTGCGGGGAACATGGGAAAGGGTCCAGTGGCCCAATTTCGGGAGAAGCCCGGTCAAGTGCTGATGCAATGGGCGCAGGCCTTCGTTCTTGACCTTGTAGCGGCCCTCCACCTGTCGCACAACAAGCTCGCTGTCCATGAAGATGTCCACGCGGGAGATGCCCAGTTCCAGAACTCTCTCAATTGCGGCAATCAGGGATCGATACTCCGCCTGATTGTTCGTCAACTTGCCCAAGGCAAGACCTTCGCCGAAGACTTCTTCCTCTCCATCCAGAATCAGGTAGCCCAGTGCCGCCTGCCCCGGGTTGCCCCGACTGGCTCCATCGCAAAAAACGCGGTAGTTCCCACCTGCTTTCACGGAAGCCGGAGCGGCTGCAGGAAGAAAGGACTCCAGAGACTCTGCCAATTCGATGCACTCTTCTGCGAGAAGCCCGGACTCCTCCCGAAACCTCTTTCCAGAACTTTTGCTTCGAAGAAAATTGACCAGTTTCTTCAGGGAATCGGGCTTCATGAATCCCCCTTGATGATCAGTCGTCCGCAGCTCTCACAGACCATCACCTCACCATGTTCCCGGATGTTGAGGACATCCTGGGGTGTGAGCCGCTGCCCGCAGCCGCCGCAGGAGGAATTGACAAGGGAAGCAATGGCCGTCCAGGAGAGCCCCGAATAGATCCGGCTATAGCGTCTTCGCAGGGACAACTCCAGGCTCTCCAGAATCCTCTCGCGCTCCACAGAAATTCGCTTTTGGTCTTCGAGGGTTTCCTGCTGTCCCCGCTCCTGGCGATGCAGTTCCTCTCTCAGCTCTGACTTTTCATCCTCCAGTCGGCCCTGCCGGAGCTGCCCCTCTCTTTCCATCCTCTCCAGAGTCTCCATGCTTTCCATCAGGAAAGACTCCAGCTCTTCTTCCTTCTCCTCGAGAAGCTTCATCTCCTTGGAAAGTGCCCGGGAAGCCTCCAGGGAGAGAATCATCTTCTCCTTCGCCTGAAGTTCCCGAACCCGGGAGCGATTGGAATTGGAGTCCCTTTCCATCATGCGGATATTCATGGAAAGTTCCTCGATCTCTTCCAGACGGCGAGACTCTTCGGCCTTCAGGCGCATCTGGTCAGCAAGAATTGCTGCCCGGCTCTTGGGGTACTCAAGAACCCGTTTTTCCAGTCGCTGCAGAGCCTGGTCCACCAGATAGAGAGGAAGAAGGTGATGATCCATTCAGTCTCCTGTCGATAAGGTGGGCCCACCAGGACTCGAACCTGGGACCAAACGATTATGAGTCGTTTGCTCTAACCAACTGAGCTATGGACCCCTTTGAAATGGCTTTCTCCGACCAGGCAACGAATCCCCGGGGATCCGGTTCCGCTAGAAATTCTCAACATAACCCTTGAGCTTGCGGGCACGACTCGGGTGCTGAAGTTTCCGAATAGCCTTGGCCTCAATCTGACGAACACGCTCGCGGGTCACCCGGAAAATGGTTCCCACCTCTTCAAGAGTCCGAGGAGTTCCGTCTCCCAGGCCGAAGCGCAGTCGGATGACTTTCTCTTCGCGTCGGGTGAGGGTGGAAAGAACATGCGTCAGACGATCCTCCAGCATGGAGTGGGCTGCGACCTCGGCGGGGCTTCGGATTCCCACATCCTCGATGAAGTCTCCGAGATTGCTGTCCTCGTCCTCACCGATGGGGCGATCCAGACTGACCGGCTCCACCCCCGCGCGCATCACGGCCTTGACCTTGTCCAGGGGGAAGTTCAGAAAGTCAGAGACCTCCTTCTCCGAGGGATCACGACCCAGATCCTGGGTGAGTTTGCGCTGGGCGCGGTTCACCTTGTTGATGGCTTCTATCATGTGGACGGGAACCCGGATCGTGCGAGCCTGATCGGCAATGGCACGGGTGATGGCCTGGCGGATCCACCAGGTGCCATAGGTGGAGAACTTGTAGCCCTTTCGATAATCGAACTTGTCCACGGCACGCATCAGGCCGCCATTGCCCTCCTGGATCAGGTCCAGAAACTCAAGCCCGCGGTTCGTGTATCGTTTGGCAATGGAGATCACCAGCCGGACATTGGCCTCGATCATTTCCTTCTTCGCCTGTTGCGCTTTTCTTTCGCCGTCATCCACGCTCTCCAGCACCACTTTCAGTTCCTCGTGGCGGATCCCGGATTCCTTTTCCAGTTTCCGAAGCTTCCTGAGAAGTGTGCCCTGCTTGTCGGAAAGATCCTTCAGGGAGTCATAGGTCCACTTGCCCTTGTTCTTCAGTGTGATATTCCGCCAGCCACGCTCATCCATGTTGTTGAGCGTGTCCTTGAGCTCCTTGTATTCCAGACCAAGAAACTTCTCGTAATGTCGGAACTGCTGAACCGGTTCGTTTAGAGCCTGAAAGCTCACCCGAATCTCGCTCACCATCTCATCGATCTGGCGGGGCTGCAGATTCATCGAATGAAGCTGACTGAGCCACTTCTCTCGCCGGGTGTTCAATGCCTTGCTCGCACTGTTCCTTGATCGATCCGTTCTGGCCACCTTCAGTTTCTGATCCCAGGCGTGGATCTCATCTTTCAGCTTCTGGACTTTCTTCAGGTTTCGCACCACCGCATTGCGGTCCTGTTTCTCGGGAGTGTGATGTTCCTGATAGCTGCCCGTATCCACCTGCACAAGATCTTCCACCCGCAACTCACTCGCTCCGAGTTGCCGGATCTTCTCCTGAACATAGCGGTCAGAAAGAGTGGAGAGGAAGAGAGTCTCCAGAACCTGATGCTTGCCGGACTCGATGCGCATGGCAATGTCGATCTCGCCCTGGCGATCCAGAAGGGGAACCTTTCCCATCTCCCGAAGATACATCCGGACGGGATCGTCGTAGCGCATGCTCTGCTGAGCGGCCTGGTTCATTTTCTCGGACAGCTTGCGCTGCCGTTCCTCGCGGGCCTTCAGCTTTGACTTGGCCTCTTCCTCCGAGTTGAAAATCTCCAGATTGAGTTCATCGAGTCTGGAGTAAACGAGATCCACGGCCTCGATGTTGAAGTTGTCGAGAAATTGCTCGTAGATGTCATCATAGAGAAGAAAACCCTTTTTCTCGGCAATCTTCTTCAGGGCAACAATGATGCGACTGGTTTGCGCCTTGCTCAATCCCGGGATCCCTTCTGCTTCAGGGTTTCGTCCAGATCCGATTTTAGAAGCCGGATCTTTTCTCCAAGGTGGCGCCACTCCTCGAGGAGTTCGCCGGGAATCGATTCTCCCGAAACTTCCAGCGCCTGAACCCGGCCCTGAAAATCCCGGTTTCGCTCCATGAGAACTCGCAAGCGAATCCTCAGGGAAGCTGCTTTCGCCCAGAGTCCCAGCCCGTCGCCGGGAGGTGGGAGAAAGGTCAGTTCGTGTACCCGATGGGCAGAAGCTTCATCGGGGAAAAGCTGGTCCAGTTCTTTCGCCTCGGGGATTCTCCCGAGTTCTGAAAGAACGGAGAAGATCCGGGCGTAGATGGGATCAAGAAAGTCGTTCCGGTCCAGGATCTCAAGCACCGTTTCTCTTTCTCTTCCCTCATCGAGCAAAGCCCGAAGAATCTGCTTCTCCTCGCCGCTAGCCACTTCCAGGCTGTCTGTCGGCTGTTCTTCCTTTTCCCGGCGAGGTCTTCTCTCATTTCGTCGATCCTGCCGGAGAGTCCGGCGGAGAGTATCCTTGTCCACCCCGAAAACGAGAGAGAGCTTCTCCAGTTGGGTTTCCAGCCGTAGATCCTTTTCCGGAAAGCGAGAAAGCACTTCCAGAACACTGCGAACGGCTCTCTCCTTCTCTTCGGGACGATCGCCACGACTGCGAACCAGTTCCCGCATGAACTCATAAAAACCCGGCGCCTTCCGGATCCTCGCACGAAAGGACTCCGCTCCGTTCTTGCGGATCTCCGAATCGGGGTCCTCCCCGGGATCCATGGACGCAATCACAGGTTCGATGCCCGCAGTGATCAAAACCCCGGCCGCCTTGACGGCGGCTTTCAAGCCTGCGGGGTCACCATCGGTCACCACGCAAACCTTCTCCGAATAGCGCTTCAGCAGTCGGGCCTGGTTCTCGGAAAACGCCGTCCCGCAAACTGCCACGGCAAGCGGGATGCCCGCCTGATGGAGACTGATCACATCGAAGTAACCCTCCACCAGCACTGCGAGCTTCGCCCGTCGTATCTCCCGCCACGCCCGATCCAGCCCGTAGAGAATTGACTTCTTCGTATAGACCGGACTGTCTGGCGAATTGATGTACTTGGGCAGCGTGTCGTCAAGAACCCTGCCGCCAAAACCCAGAACTCTCCCGGCCACCGAGCGAATCGGAAAGAGAACCCTTCCCCGGAAACTGTCGTAGCAGCCAGGACCGGAACTCTTTCGACGAACCAGTCCGAGTTCCAGAACCTTCTCCACGGGAAAGTCCTGCTTTCCCAAATGCTCATGGAGTTGTCGCCAGCTCTGCCCTGCATAGCCAACTCCGAATTCCTCAATCGTGGTCTTGCTGATTTCCCGGGAGCGAAGATAGTCCCTCGCCCCTGCAGCCTGAGGGCTTTCCATCAGGGCGCGCTGGTAGAACTCTGTGCTGGATTCATTGATCCGGTAGTAGGCGTCCTTTCGCTTTTCGCCCTTGCCCCAATCGGAGCCGGTCTCGACCTCAATCCCCGCCCTTTTGCCCAGAAATACCACGGACTCCGGAAAAGAGATTCCCTCCATCTCCATTACGAAAGAAAAGGCATCTCCCCCCTTGTGGCAACCGAAACAGTAATAATTCTGTCTTTGCGGATTTACATTGAAACTGGGGGTCTTTTCCTGGTGAAAGGGACAAAGCCCTTGCCAATTGCTTCCGCTGCGCCGGAGTTTGACATACTGACCCACGACCTCGACCATTTCCGTCGCATCCCGGATTCGTTCCTTGAGTTCCTGCCTGCTGGGAGATGGGCTCATGAGTTCTCCAATATAGGCCCATTTTGCTCATCTGCCAAGTTTGCGCGCGTCACGCCGCTCCCGCCCTGATTCTGGTCTGCCAGGCGAAAATCCCTCACACGGTGATCGGACTGGAGGAACTGGCGAACCTCTTGCCGCAGAACTCCGCGACCCTTGCCGTGAAGAATCTCAATAAAAGAAAAGCCGGAGAGTTGGGCAGCATCGAGGAAGGAGTCCAGAGCCTCCCGGGCCTCCAGAGCCTCATAGCCCCGAAGATCCAGACGAAAGGAGTCCAGAGAGGATCCCGGAAGACCCAGGCCCCAGGAAGAGTCACGCTGGCTTTCCTCCCTTTCCTCTGCTGATTCCGGAAGCTGAAGAAGCTCCTCCCGGGAGACCAGCACCGGAAGCCCGCGAAGAGAGATCCTCACCTTGTCTTCTCCCAGAATCTCCAACAATTCGACAGGCTGGCGGGTGGAGGACATGAGGTACTTCCCACCCGGATGAAGTTCGACGGGAAGCGAATCTTTGGGGGCACTCTCTTCCTCAGTGAGTTCTTCCTCCAGACGGGCCAGCTTCCTGCGACCTTCGCGAATCTGTTCTTTCGCCGCAGAACTCTCGCGGATCTCCTGAACGGCAGCTTCAAACTCGCGGCGAGCCTGCTCCAGAAAACTCTCCCCCCGGCGACGAGCCTCCGCAAGGATCCTCTTCTCCTCCTTGCGCGCACCCCCCATTTTTCCCTCGTAGTCCGATTCCAGTTTCTCAAAGCGGCGACGATGGGACTCGGCTTTCTGCCGCTCCTCTCTTGCCTGAATTCTCTCTTCCTCAAGAGCCATAAGCAGGGAATCCATCTTTCTTGACTCAGAGCCGAGGAGTTCTCTCGCGCGCGACAGAATGGAGGCATCCAGGCCCAGCCTTTCCGCCGTGGCCAAAGCCCGACTGCTTCCCGGAATGCCGTGAACCAGAACATAGAGGGGGCATTTTCGGTCGGGATCAAACTCCATGGCCGCATTTCCGGCACCCGGCACTTCTTCTGCAAAACCCTTCAGTGCCGCAAAGTGGCTGCTCGCCAGAACTCGCGCACCTTTTTCCATCCACTGCTCCATGCAGGCGCGCGCCAGGGAAATTCCCTCTTCGGGATCCGTGCCGTCCCCGATTTCATCCACCAGAATCAGGCTGGAAGGCCCTGCCTCCTTGCTCATGGTGATCAAGTGCCCGAGATGAGCACTGAAGGTGGACTGCGAATCCTGCAGGGACTGCTCGTCGCCGATGTCCACAAGAAGCGAATCGAAGAGGGGAAGAAGACAGCCATCATCGGCCGGAAGAGGAGCCCCGATCTGGTTGAGAAAGACCATGAAGCCCAGAGTTTTCAGAACCACGGTCTTCCCGCCGGTATTCGGCCCGCTGAGAAGAAGACAGCGGAGATCGCCCGGCAGCTCCAGATCCAGGGGGACCAGTTCCTTGCCGGTCTCCAGATAGCGCCCGAGAAGTGGATGCCTTGCCCGGCAAAGACGAACCCTGTCGCCTTCCCGGTCTGCCCAGGATCGGGGCTCGGAGCCATTGGCTCTTGCGATCGCCAGCGGAACTTCCAGTCGATGGAAACGCTCCGTCTGCGCCTCGATCTCATCGGACAGGCGGCGAAGCCTCTCGCTCATGTCTTCCAGAATGCGTGCGATTTCCTCCCTCTCGCTGGCCAGTTGCCCGGCCACCCGGTTGTTCAGTTCCACGGTATCGAGAGGTTCGACAAAGAGAGTCTTCCCGCTTCCGCTTTCGTCATGAACAATGCCCGGAAGCGTGGAGTGATGTTCCCGGAGGACGGGAATCACCAGGCGGCCGGAGCGAAGGGTGGGCCGAAGATCCTGCCCCGGGAAACGGGTCTGAAGGAGATTCCCCAGAGTATCGCGAACCCTGCTTCTGGACTCCGCAAGATTCCGGCGGGTTCTGGCAAGAGCCGGAGAAGCCTCGTCGAGCACTTCCCCCTCGGCACTAAAACTTCTCTCCCAGAGACGGGCCAGTGAGGACAGATCCTCTTCGCTTTCTCCCAGATTCCGGAAAGGATGGTCTTCCTCCAGAGTGGAGAGAAATTGATCCATTCTCGCAAGGGCGTGAAGGGTTCTGGAAAGTTGATAGAAGTCGGCCGCCCCGAGGCAAAAGCCCGGCCGACGACAGAGTTGCAAGAGAGCGGCCGGGTCTTCCAGACCCGAGAAATCGGGCAGACGGTCTTCTTCCAGAATCCGGAACCAGGCGGCCAGCACGCTTCTTCGTGATTCGAGTTTCGCGGAATCGGAAATGGGACGAAGCGCCTTCAAGGTCCTGCGGCTTCTCTCCAGAAGGGCTTCCCGGGAAACAGAATCCAGCCAGAGGTCAAACTCGAGAACCCGGGAGGCGTGATCCACTGCCAGAGCTGCAGGGGACCGGGTCCATGGCATCAGGCCCCACCTCTCGGCAGACCATCGGGAAGGCTGGGGAGGGTGTCACGGAAGTGGTGGAAAAGTGCCGGAGCGGGAACCCGAAGGAGATCGTAGATCAGCAGTTCCCGATCACTCATCTCCGGAGAGATGGCCTCATAGAGACCGGCCAGATGGATCAGGTTCAGAAGAACGCTGATCACCAGAACAGAAATCAGAAGCCCCGCAAGGGCTCCCACCAGGTGGTCGGCCCAACCAAGAGGAGTATCGCCGATCAGGCGGTCCAGCAATTTCGACAGAACGACAAAAGAACCGGTCACCAGAGCAAAGGAAAGAATATAGAGAACCAGTCGCGGAAGAGGTTCAAAGAGAATCTCCGGAAGCCAGGGTTCTGCCATGGAAACAAGAACCGGAGACAGCCAGATTCCCATGACAATGCCCGCCAGTCGAAGAACTCCGCCGACAAGGCCGCTACGGTATCCCCGCCAGAGACCGAAGAGCAGAATCAGGGCCACCAGAAGATCCAGAAAAAGTACCGGCCTCATGAGGACAGTCTCTCTTTTACCAGAGAGGAAACAAGAGAGCCCTCCGCACGCCCCGCAGTCCGTAACATAACGAGCGTCATGACGGCCCCCATGTGTTTCATTCCGGAAACATCCAACTCACTGACCACTCCATCCACAATGTTGCGGACTTCCTCTTCCCCGAGAGCTTCGGGCAGGTATTCCTTGACGAAAGCTTCCTCGGCCAGCTCTTTCTCGGCCAAGTCCAGGCGATCACCCTTGCGGTACTCCTCGGCAGCTTCCTTGCGCTTGCGGGCGTAGCGAGCCAGAATCTCCAGACCTTCGGCCTCGTCGAGATCCTCCCCCTTCTCAATGTGGGCGTACTTCAGGTCACTTCGAAGCATCCGGATCACTCCGGTCCGAAGCCGGTCCCCTTTCTTCATGGCCGTCTTCAGATCTTCCATCAGGCGTGCATCGAGATTCATATCGCCCCCTGAATAAGCTACAAGCTCTTGGAAATCAGTCGATTGCGAGAAAGACGAAAGAGTATAGAGTCGCTATCCGAATCTGTCAAACCTTCGCAGATCAGTTCTTTGTGCCGGGAGACGGGACTCGTTTCGACTGAAGTTCGTCCAGTCTTTTGAGGAGTTCCTTTTCTTCCTTTTCGGGCTTTTGTGGTGTCCAGATAATCAGGCGGACAATGAGATTCCCATGTACCCGGGAGTTGAGCTGAGGCAGCCCCTTGCCGCGAAGCCGGAAGAGTTCATGAGTCTGGGTTCCCGCAGGAATCTTGAGCAAGGCCTTGCCGTCGAGAGTCGGCACCTCGATCTTACCTCCAAGAGCCAGAAGCCCGACAGACACGGGAAGTTCCAGAAAGAGGTCACTTTTCTGCACCCTCTCGAAGAGATCGTGTTCCCCTACCTCAATCACCACGATGACATCTCCTGCAGGGCCTCCCCGAAGCCCCGCTTCTCCCTGCCCTCTCAAGGGGATGTAGTCTCCGGTGGATACTCCGGGAGGAACTTTCACGGTCAGGGTTTCCGTCCCCTGCACGCGGCCCTCGCCCTGACAATCGCCACAGGGAGACTTGAGAACCTCCCCTTCACCATGGCAATCCGGGCAGGCTCGCACATCGACGAACTGCCCCAGAAGGGTGCGTCTTACCGTTCTCACTTCCCCGGCACCCTGACAGGTGCGGCAGGAGCTCGGACGGCTCCCCGCCTTCCGCCCACTTCCCGAACAGGTTTCACAGAGGACATTCTTGCGGATCTTCACGGTCCGGGTCACTCCGCGAAAGACTTCCAGAAGGTCAAGCTTCAGGCGAACGCGAAGATCCCGACCGCTTCGGTCGGGGCGGGATGAACGGCGCCGGCCTCCGCCGCCGAAGAAGGAGTCGAATCCTCCGAAGTCCTGCATGAAGCTTCGCAGAGCCTCTTCCAGATCGATACCGCCCCCGCCAAAGGGAGAACCACCGCCGAAGCCCTGCCCCGAGACACCCGCATGCCCGAACTGGTCGTAGGCCTGCCGCTTCTGGGGATCCTTGAGAACCTCATAGGCCTCCGTGGCCTCCTTGAACTTGTCTTCCGCAGAAGGGTCATCGGGGTTGCGATCAGGATGATGCTGCATGGCCAATTTCCGGTAGGCCTTGCGAACCTCGTTCTCGTCCGCAGACTTCCCGACTCCCAGAACCTCGTAATAATCCCGCTTGTTCATTCTCCGGCCACCGCAACCTTACTCGGGCGCAGAAGACGCCCGTCCAGAAGATAGCCCCGCTGGATTTCCTGAATGATTTTGCCCTTCTCCTCTTCCGAAGGAATCTGCATAAGAGCCTCATGAAAATGGGGGTCAAAGCTCTTGCCCTCGGCCTCGATGATCTCGACCCCCATATCCCCCATCAGTTCCTGTAGCCTGCGATGAACGAGCTGAACTCCTTCGCGGAGGGACTCTCCGCCGGACTCCTCCTGGACAAGAGCCCTTTCCAGATCATCGAGCACCCCCAGAAGCGGAAGGACCAGATCCCCTTTTCGCTGACTGCTCTCCAGCTTCATGCTTCTTTCCCTGCGGCGAAGGACATTCTCTTTCTCGGCCAGACTTCTCATCAGTTGGTCTTCCTTCTCCGCCCAGGCCGCCTCCTTCTCTGCGAATTCCATCTCCAGTTTGCTGCGAAGGTCCTTCAGCTTCTGTGCAGAGTTCTGTTTCGTAGACTTCCGGACTGCCTTCTTGGACGCCGGCTTTTTCTTGGTGTCGGAACTGCTTGTCGTCTTCTTGGGATTCATCTCAACTCCACTTCCGGGAGAGATCGCCGTCCCGGGAAATCCTGCGTGCAAGGCCATCCAGAAGGCCCATCACCAGGGAATATTCCATTCTCACGGGGCCAAGTACCCCGAAATAGGCTGATCGATCCTCCTGGTCGATGCGCGTAGCGACCAGACTAAAGGGGCTCAGAAGTGCCAGACTGTTTTCACGACCGATGAAAACCCTCACCTTGCCGGGATCTCCCAACTGCCCCTGAAGGTAAGGCCCGATCGGAGCCGAATCGCGAATCACATGGATCAGATCCTTCAGAGCCAGGGGATCCTCGAACTCAGGCTGCTCCAGAAGCTCTTCCACACCGCTGATCTGGCAGTCTTCGGGAGTTTCTTCCTCACCGGGCGAGAAAAGAAAAAGGCGGATCCCAAGGACATGGCTCAGCCGACTGAGAAGATCCAGAGACTGGTCGAGTTTCTCCTGCAGATTCCCGTCGCGGAAATCCACCTCCGCATCAAAGAGAGAGTCGAGGTCCCGGTGGCACTGCCCGGGGCGCACCACTTTCTCCACGAAAACCCGATATCCGAGTTCCGTGGGAACCCGCCCTGAACTGCGATGCGGGCGAAAGAGCCAGCGAAGCTGTTCCTGTTCCGAAAAGATGTTGCGAACCGTGGCCGAACTCCAATGATGGCGGAGATCCCGGGCCACGACTGCCGAACTGACAGGTTCTGCCGTATCCGTATAGATCCGGATTACGGATTCCAGAACCCGCAGATTGCGGTCATCGGGCATTTCATAAGTTCGGAAGTCCATTCCCTGCTTATCCTTGGCTTATTCCCCATTTCAAGTAAGGGAAGGAAAGAGAAGGTGTCAAGTATTCAGACGGGAGAGGATTCCGTCCATGCGGATCCAGCCCTCTGCACTGAGGCACCAATGCCCATCTCGCAGGGAAGCCCAGCCCTCGTCCCGGAAGGAAGCCAGAAGCGCTTCCTTGTCCTTCAGAAGCGGATGCCTCGCCGCAATACCGCGATCGGTTCTCAAGCCCAGAAGGAGTTCTTCCAGAGTTTTTTCCTCTTTGCCCCGCTTGTCGGGCAAGGGAGAAGGGGACCTCCCGGCCAGAAGTTCCTTCTGCCAAAGCTCCAGATCCGCCGGCCAGCCGAAACGCTGCCCCCCCAGGCAGCTGTGCGCAGAAGGTCCCAGTCCCATGTATTCCCCGCCCTGCCAGATGCTTTCATTGTAGGCACAGCGTTTTCCGGGAAGAGCCCAGTTGGAGACCTCGTAATGCTCATAGCCGGCCTTCGCAAGCCTCTCATGGGCCCAGAGATAGCAGGTAGCCCGGAAATCCTCCCCCGGATCCCACTCCGGATGCTTCTGAAAGACCTTGCGCAGGGGAACGGGCTCGTCGAGCTCCAGGGTATAGAGAGAAAGATGCTCCGGAGAGTAATCCAGAACCTCCTCCAGGCTTTCCCGGAAACTGCCCTCCGTCTGCTCTGGCAGACCAATGATCAGATCCACGGACAGGTCCAGTTTCGATCCGGAGGCAAGAGCGAGAGCCTTTCTCCCCTTCTCAGGGCTGTGGCCACGAGCCGAGCGTTTCAGTTCCCGGGCTGAAAGGGACTGAAGGCCCAGACTGATTCTGTTCATTCCCGAGGATTCCAGGAACTCCAGAAGATCTTCCCCGAGGTCCTCTGGATTGCACTCCATCGTGCCTTCTGTGTCCCCGGACAGGCAGGGAGCAAAAAAACCCAGAAGGTCACGGAGATCTTCCCGGGGAAGCCAGGAGGGTGTGCCCCCTCCGAGGTAAAAGGCATTCAGGGGAAGGGAAGGAAGGCTGTCTTTCCGAAGAAGGAACTCCCTCTTCAGGGCTTCCAGGTAGCGGGGGTCAGCCTTCCTGGTCAGGAAGTAGAAATTGCAATAGGTACATCGATGGCGACAAAAGGGAACATGCACATAGAGCGAGAGGCTCAATGGATCAGATCCCCGATTCGGTCCAGTCGCGGGAAGTTTCGTTTCAGGTTCCATGAGAAGTAGATGAAAACGGCCTTTCCCTGAACCGTATCGCGCCAGTTCTTCGTCCCCACATAGCGGCTGTCCTTGCTGTTGTCCCGATTGTCTCCGAGAAGGAAGATCTCGCCCTCTGGAACGGTCACGGGACCGAAATCCCGCATGGACTCCCTCTGAGGACGAGCCCCGTAGGCGAACTTTACATAGTTCTCCTCGACCCTCTCTCCGTCTCGATAAAGAATGCCGCTCTTCAGTTCCAGGGTTTGACCCTCCACGGCAACACAGCGCTTGATGTAATCCTGCTTCTCCCCGCTCGGGCGAAAGACAACGATGTCTCCGGGGCGGGGTTCACGAAGACCTGGCAGACGAATGTCCGTAAGGGGAATCTTCGAGCCATAGAGAAACTTGTTCACAAAAAGGAAGTCCCCGACCAGAAGCGTGTCCTCCATGCTTCCGCTGGGAATGTGAAAAGCCTGAACGACGAAAGAGCGGGCCAGGAACACCATGACCAGGGCCCAGACGATGACATCCAGTATCTCACGAGCCCAGTGCTTCTTCTTTTTCTGCTTCTTCTTCCAGAGCATCATCTCTCCACTTTCAGGACTGCGAGAAAGGCTTCCTGGGGAATCTCAACATTCCCCACCTGCTTCATACGCCTCTTTCCTTCTTTCTGTCTCTCCAACAGTTTTCGCTTACGGGTAATATCGCCCCCATAGCACTTCGCCGTCACGTTCTTTCTCAGGGCACTCACATTGCAGCGGGCCACGACACGCGATCCGATCGAAGCCTGAATCGCCACCTGAAAGAGCTGCCGTGGGATCTGCTCCTTGAGTTTGCGGGCCAGCCGGTCACCCCAGAAATGAGCCTGGTCCCGGTGAACAATGGCACTGAGTGCATCCACGGGGCTTCCATTGATGAGGATCACGAGTTTGACCAGTTCGCTTGCTTCATGCCCGCTGTACTCGTAATCAAAACTCGCATGCCCCCGTGAGATATTCTTCAGACGATCGTAGAAGTCAACCACCACTTCCGAAAGCGGCAGACGGAAGTGAAGTTCCACCCGCTTGCCATCGAGGTAGTTCATGCCCTCCTGAATACCTCTTCGTTCCATACAGAGTTTCATCAGGGGGCCGACATAATCCGCAGGCGTATACACTGTGGAGCGCACATAGGGTTCCCTGATTTCTGAAATCTCTCCCGCCTCGGGCATCTGGGCCGGATTGGAGACGAGCAGTTCGCTTCCGTCCTTGTGGCTCACCTGGTATTCCACATTGGGCAAAGTGGCGATAATGCCCAGGGAGAACTCCCGCTCCAGGCGTTCCTGCACGATTTCCATGTGCAGAAGCCCGAGGAATCCCACGCGAAAGCCAAAGCCCAAAGCCGTACTCGACTCCGGTTCGTAGCGAATCGCCGAATCATTGAGTTGAAGCTTTTGAAGCGCTTCGCGCAGCATTTCATAGGAATCGGCATCAAGGGGGTAGAGCCCGCTGAAGACCATGGGCTTCACTTCCTTGTAGCCCGGCAGGGCCTCGGGGAAATCCTTCCCCGCATCGACTACCGTGTCGCCCACTCGTAGATCCCGGATCTGTTTTGCCCCGCTGACCAGATAGCCCACCTGACCGGAGTCCAGACTGGGGCTTTTCTGGCGAGACAGGACGAAGTTGCCCGTCTCCTGCACCTCGTAGTCCTGACCGGTTGCGAGAAAACGGATCCTGCTCCCCGTCCGGATCTTCCCATCCACCACCCGAACGGTCGCCACCGCTCCAAGATAGGGATCGTATTGGGAATCGATGATCAGGGCTCGGAGCGGAGCATCCTCATTGAGCTTCGGGCCCGGCAAGCGCCGGGGGACGGCTTCCAGCACTTCCTCCACACCCAGCCCGGTCTTCGCGCTGACTGCCATAATCTCCTCTTCCTCGATTCCCAGAAGCTGGGCCAATTCCTCCCGAACCTCCTCGGTCCTCGCTCCCGGAAGATCGATCTTGTTGAGAACCGGAAGAATCTCGAGATCGCTCTCCATGGCGAGATAGAGGTTTGCCAGAGTCTGGGCCTCCACTCCCTGAGAAGCATCCACGACAAGAATGGCGCCCTCACAGGCGGCCAGACTACGACTCACCTCGTAACTGAAGTCCACATGGCCGGGGGTGTCGATCAGGTTGAACTCCCAGAGCTCTCCTGCATTGTCCTGATACTGCATCCGGATCGGATGACTCTTGATGGTGATTCCCCGCTCTCTCTCCAGTTCCATGCTGTCGAGAACCTGCTCCTGCATCTTGCGTTCTGCAAGCGTATCGGTCAGTTCCAGCATCCGGTCGGCAAGGGTGCTTTTGCCATGATCGATATGCGCAATGATACAGAAGTTTCGGATATTCTTCATGGGATCTAGAAACTCAGGCCAAGTTGGAGACCGACCCGCTCATCGGGGCCGAGTATCGGAAGGAGGGTCAGGCCCTCGATTTCTTCCATGTCGAAAGAGGAAAGGTGGGAGTAGTCGTAGCTGTCCATGAAGGCAAAGACCATGACGGCTGCAAGAGTCCATCGCCAGTCCACGCTTTCCTCATGAGATCTCACCGAATCCGCCTCTAGCTGCTCCGGAGTTCTTCCTCTCCAGATTTCGCCCTCCGACAGCGAATCTGCATGCCGGCGGTAATTCACCGAACGCATTTCCTCCCGGACGATATTGACCAGGCAGAGGGTTTCCAAAGCCATGTAAACGGCTGTGCGTTTCTTCCCGCCAGTGTAGAGCTGGCCCAATCCGGGGAAGAGGGCCGTGGAGGCCATGGCAACACGGGAATCCAGACGCAAGCTATCCTCCGCGGAAGTCGATTCTGCGGAGGAAGACATGGCCGGCAACAAGGCAAGCAGAAGGAATATGACGGTGCTTTGTTTCATAGAAAAATGGCGGGAATGCGTGGGAATCGAACCCACCCCGGAAGCTTCTAACTCCCGGCAGAAGGATTTGAAGTCCTCGGGGCCCACCAGGACCCATCCACTCCCCGATCATTGGTAACTACACACGCCCGGACGCATTGCGCAAGGAGGATGATGAAATCCGTCAATTCAGAAGAACATTCAGGCGCGGGCAATGGCCTCGATTTCAATCAACACGCCCAGTGGCAGGGCGGACACTTCCACGGTGCTTCTTGCGGGCGCGGGACCCCCGCCTTCGAAATAGCAGGCGTAAACCTCATTGAAGGTCTGAAAGTTCTTCATGTCGCTCAGGAAAACCGTGCACTTGAGCAGGTCTCCGTATGCGAGTCCGGCGGCTTCGAGGATGGCTCCCAGATTCTTCATGACCTGGTGGCTCTGCTCCTCGATGCCGCCCTCCACGACTTTCCCCTTTGCAGGATCCAGGGGAATCTGCCCGGACGTAAAGAGAAGACCCTCTGAGAGAATCGCCTGGCTGTAGGGTCCGATGGCCAGAGGGGCCGAGTCGCTGGAGATTGCCTGGCGTTTCATCCCTATTCCACCGTAACGCTCTTGGCGAGGTTGCGGGGTTGGTCAACATCACAACCGCGAATCACGGCGATATGGTAGGCCAGCAACTGCAGGGGAATCACCGTAAGAAGCGGAGAAAGGAAGTCCACGGTCTCCGGAATGCTGATCACATGATCGGCCAGCGCCGCTGCGTTCTGGTCGCCCTCATTGGTCACGGCGATAATGCGCCCGCCCCTGGCCCTGACTTCCTCCATGTTCCCGAGGATCTTCCGGCTGCTCCCGCCGCGGGGGCTCACAAAGACCACGGGCATGTTCTCATCGATCAAGGCAATGGGACCGTGTTTCATTTCTGCTGCGGGATAACCCTCGGCGTGAATGTAGGAGATTTCCTTGAGTTTCAGGGCCCCTTCCAGCGCCACCGGATAGTTGATGCCACGGCCCAGATAGAGGAAGTTGTTCACATCCGCATAGATCTCGGCAATCTCGCGGATCTCCTCATCCTTCTTCAGGATCTGGCTCACCTTATCGGGGATGGCCTTCAGTTCCTGAACCATTTCCTGTCCCTGACTGAGAGACATTCCGCGCTTTCTTCCCAGAAGGAGCGTCAGGATTGCAAGCACCGTAACCTGGCTGGTAAAAGCCTTGGTACTGGCGACTCCAATCTCAGGACCCGCATGAATGTAGACCCCGCCTTCACTTTCACGGGCAATGGTGGATCCGACGACATTGACGATGCCGAGAGAGCGGGCGCCCTTGCGCATTCCTTCCCGCATCGCCTCCAGTGTATCAACCGTCTCGCCGGATTGGCTGATGGACCAGGTCACCGTATTCTCGTCGAGGACGGGATTGCGGTAGCGGAACTCCGAGGCGTATTCCACCTCTGCCGGGATCCGGGCCAGTTCTTCAATCATGTACTCGCCGATCAACCCTGCATGCCAACTGGTTCCACAGGCGAGAAAGACAGCCCTCTCCATTGCCTGAAGCTCACTCTGGCAGGAAGCCAGCCCGCCCAGCTTTGCAAGACCCTCTTCCTCGAGTAGGCGCCCGCGGAAGGCATTGGCGATAGTCTCGGGCTGCTCAAAGATTTCCTTGAGCATGAAATGCGGATAGCCGCTCTTTTCAATGCTCTCCAGATCCCAGGTCACTTCCTGGATTTCCTTTTCCACCGCTTCATTGTGAATGGTCTTCGTCTTGAAGGTCTGGGAATCGAAGGTCACCATTTCCCGATCATCGAGATAGATCACCTGCCGGGTGTGGGCCAGAATCGCGGCAACATCGCTGGCGAGAAAAAGCTCGCGGTCGCCGATGCCGATGACCATGGGGCTTCCATTCCTTGCGCCTACCATCATCTTCGGATGGTCGTGGTGAATGACTGCGATGCCATAGGTTCCTTCCACGCGAGCCAGGGCCATCTGCACGGCCTTTTCCAGATCTCCCCGGTAGTGGAAATCGATCAGGTGGACCAGGGTCTCCGTGTCCGTGTCGGTCGTGAACTCATAGCCTTTCTCCGTGAGAAATCGTCGAAGGGCCTGGAAGTTCTCGATGATTCCGTTATGGACGATGGCAATCTTGCCGGAGGCGGAAACATGGGGATGGGCGTTCTGTCGGCTGGGAACCCCGTGGGTCGCCCAGCGGGTGTGTGCGATTCCGGAGACCGAGGGATACTCGCCCCCGTTGAGCCTCGTCTGCAGGGAAGAAATCTTGCCCTCTTCCTTGACCACCTGAAGGGTGCCGCCGTTCTGAAGGGCAATCCCGGAGGAATCATAGCCCCGGTACTCCAGACGCTTGAGACCTTCAATCAGAATGGGCAGAGCAGGCCGCTCTCCAAGATATCCTACGATTCCACACACAGTTACTCCATTCGATGGCCTGATTATCCTACAAGAAGCAGCCTAGGTCAAATGCTTGCGGACAAGTGCTTCCACGGCATCCAGTTGCGAAGCAAGCCATATGCCATCGGAGGATTCCCCGATGATCCTCAAAATGGCTTCGGTATTGGAAGCTCGCACATGAAGCCAGCCTTCTTGCTGATCGCTGCGAACCCCGTCCCGCAAATCCAGTTCCCCGGCCAGGTGCTCCTGGAGAAATTCCTGCAACTGAGCCGGAACTGCCGGCTTGTTCAGGACGATTTTCCGCTTTTCCATGGTGTAGGCAGGAAGTTCCGCGGCCAGTTCGGAGAGTTTCTTCCCGGACTGGGCCATGGCCGACAGAATGAGAGCCGCCCCGAGAAGTCCATCGCGACCGGCATGAAGTTCGGGAAGGATCACGCCTCCGTTTCCTTCGCCCCCGATCAGGGCTCCGCTTTCCTTCATCAGGGCAACCACATGCGCCTCCCCTACTGGAGAACGCTGGCAGCTTTGCCCATATTTCGCGGCCACATCTTCAATCATGCGGCTGCTGGAAAGATTGGCGGCCACGGGCCCCGGTTTCAGCGACAGGTAGTAGTTCGCGCTCAATGCCAGAGTGTATTCCTCGCTCAGCACCTTCCCCGTTTCGTCCACCAGAACCAGCCGGTCGGAATCAGGATCCAGGGCTATTCCGAGATCGGCCTTCTCTGAAATCACCGCTTCGGAGAGATCGCCAAGGTGGGCCGGCGTCGGCTCGGGCTCGTGGGGGAAAATCCCGCTTGCGTCACAGTAGAGCGGGTGAACTTCCACGCCCAGAGATCTGAGAAGCTCCGGCATGACCTTGCTGCCCGAAGCATTGACGGCATCCACCACGGCCTTCAGGCCGGAGCCGGCGATCTTCTCCCCGCAAACGGTGTCCAGCGCAAGAATGGAGTCGATATGGTGGCGGTCGGCCGCCTTCCATCGCTCGTAGCTTCCCAGATGCTCGTGGCCCATCCAATCAAAGGAGCCTTCTTCCTCCAGAACAAGCACGGCTTTTCCGTCTTCGGGGGAGAGAAAATTCCCGTCGGAATCCAGGAACTTGAGGGCATTCCAGGGAGCCGGGTTATGGCTGGCCGTTAGCACGATTCCACCCACTGCATCCTTCGCCTTTACGGCCATGGCACATCCGGGAGTGGTCGACAAGCCAAGGTCAATGGTGTCCAGGCCACAGGCGGAAAGCACGGCCTTCACCAGATCGGTGAGCATGCGACCGCTCGGACGGCCATCACGGCCGATGACCACCGCTCCGGGCCCCTGCTTTCTGCGGCACCAGGTCGCATAGGCCGCCGTATAGCGAACGAGATTTTCGGGGTGCAGGCTCTCGCCAATCACACCCCGGATTCCGGAAACACTGACCATCAAGGGCATCATCACCGTCCATGAAAAAAGGGCCGCCCCGGAGAACAGCCCAGCGTCCCCGAGCGGGGAAAGGGAGCTGGTGCACGGATTTGAACCGTGGACCTACGCATTACGAATGCGTTGCTCTACCTCTGAGCTACACCAGCGCAAACCCTATATAGATTCGAATTCGCCGGAAAGTCAAGCAGGAGACAGGCAATGGTACATTCTTCGCAAGGAATTGACGGGAACCGAGGCCCTCTTCCAGGAGATCCATGAAAGCTATCCTGCTTTTGCCGCTATTTTTCGTCCCCCTTGCGGGCTCCCCGCCGGAGAGAGTCCCCAGTCCATTGCCGGACAATGGCTTTCCTGAGTTCCCTCGAGATGGAGCCGACCTGATCCTGTCCTGGGACGATGGCAGTTTCGAGGCTCTGGGAACAAGTCCCGACTGGACCGACGAAAGCGCCGTCAATGTGGAATTGCCAGCGGGAGGCCCCTGGCGACTGGAATCTGTCCACTTCTTTCTGAAGGGACAGAGTGAGAAAGCCCTGATTTTCCGTTCGGTATCAAGCCCGGGCAGCGAACCTTCTGCCCTGATCGACTCCACGATCCACTTTCTGCCCCCCGAAGAAGCCGCCTGGATCGAAGTCGATGCCAGCAGTCTGGACTGGGTACTTGAAGAAGGGGATCTTCTGTCAGCTGGCTGCCGTTTCGATGGAAACGACGACGGAATCGGACTGGATGAAAGCTGCAGTGAGGGCTTCTTGTGCGGCCCATTCTGGTCCTTCTGGAACGAGGGCTGGACTCTGGACAGCGATTACGGTTTCAACCTCGGAATCCGCGTGCAGTTCAGCGATGTCTGCCCGGACTCCCTGCCCCCAACCCTGGGCTTCATTGCCAGCGATCCCCTGGGAGACCCGCCCTACCGTTTCACGGCAAGTGCCGAGGACGAGAGTCCCCTGAGCCTCAGCCTTCAGATCGGAGAGGGAGTGTTTCCCGGCACGGAAACGGAGCCCGGATTCTGGGAGTTCATGGTGGAGAGTGCAGACTACTTCGTGGAAGGCGACAACACCGCCACGGTCACGGCAGTGGACGAATGCGGAAACCTCCGCTTCCTCAGCGACCTCTTTCAGTGGGGAGAGACTCCCACAGAGGGAATGAGTTTTTCATCCCTGAAAGCCCGTTTCTGAGCCTCAGGCGATCAGCCCCAACTCTGCCAGCTTGGCCCGCTTCTCTTTCAACTTACCGGCCAGTTCCAGAAGAGTGGTCTCCCGGAACATGCGGAAAATCTCTTCCTTGATCGGCTTCCAGTCATCGTGAATCGGACAGACGACCTTGTCATCACAGGGATTGATCCCCAGAATGCAGGTAGTGTCCCACTGGCTGATTGCATCGAAGGCGTTTACGATCTCATAGAGATAGACCTGGCTTGCGGGTTTCATCAGGGTGAAGCCGCCGCGAGGTCCCCTGAAGGAGCGGACCAGTCGAATCCGGGTCAGGACCTGCATGGTCTTTGCCAGAAAGTGGAAGGGGATTTTCTCCGCATCGGAGATATCCTTCAACTGAACAGGCTGGTCTCCCCCTTTTTCGGCCATGTGAACCAGGGCCCGAATGGCATATTCACTTGCTCTGGATAGAATCATCGCATCCCCCATTCCCCGCATCTGGATATTGAAGTCCTGAATACTGGAAAGCTATCAGGGCAAAGGAAAGCTGTCAATGGGGGAAAAAGAAAGGGAGGGCACCGAAGTGCCCTCCCATCAAATCAGGAAACCCTGCTAATCCTGGTAGGGATCGCAGTTGTCGATACAGAACTCCATCACCGTGTAATCTGAGCGGTTGCCCGACGTGTCCTCGATGATGACACCGATACGGGTAAGGCCTCCCATTCCGGTCAGGTTCTGTTCAGCGGTCCAACCATCACTCCCGTCAGCATCCACCGCAAAGGGTGCATCATTGGGAAGCGGCCAGCCCATGTCATGCCAGTAGAACTCGACGGAGGACACACCATCGTGGAAGTCCAGCGTCGAGATCTCCACGGTGATGACCGTTTCTACACTGGAGTCAATGATCTGCCCGGGCACTGGATAGAGCCACTCATCAAGGGCAGGATCCATTTCATCGGCCACGGTAAATTCAGTCACACCGCTTTCGAAAGCATTGCTGTTCCCGTTCTCATCCAGCACTT
>JASMLU010000017.1 GCA_030748535.1 Candidatus Krumholzibacteriia bacterium | reverse complement strand
CATGTTCTTCACGTAGTCTGCGTGACCAGGACAGTCCACATGGGCGTAGTGACGCTTCTCCGTCTGATACTCCACATGAGCCGTCGCAATCGTAATCCCGCGCTCGCGCTCCTCGGGAGCCTTGTCGATCTCATCGAAAGGAGTGAAATCGGCGAGCCCCGCCTTCGCCTGACGCTGCGTGATCGCCGCTGTCAGGGTCGTCTTCCCGTGGTCAACGTGTCCGATCGTCCCCACGTTTACGTGAGGCTTCGTACGCTCAAACTTCTCTTTCGCCATGGCGAATCGACCTCCTGAGATCGTGTTGCCGCATCCGCGGCTTTCGAAAAATGATGCAGGAGCCCAGGAGCGGACTTGAACCGCCGACCTCATCCTTACCAAGGATGTGCTCTGCCAGCTGAGCTACCTGGGCAACGCCCTTTTCTCCTACCCATCAAAGGAGCGGGAAACGGGATTCGAACCCGCGACCCTCAGCTTGGAAGGCTGATGCTCTAGCCAGCTGAGCTATTCCCGCATAAATCAGGCACATTGCCTCTGGCTATCAAGCGGTGGAGGGGGGAGGATTTGAACCTCCGAAGGCTTCGCCGACAGATTTACAGTCTGTTCCCTTTGACCACTCGGGAACCCCTCCAAGCAAACCGGGAGCTGGCGAGAGGACTTGAACCCCCAACCCTCTCATTACAAGTGAGACGCTCTGCCAGTTGAGCTACGCCAGCACTGGAAGACCCTGTCCTCCGGCGCACAGGAAGACCCTGCCCCATTGGGCAAGGTTCTATTTCAATCTGTAGAAAAAGGACTTGCGCCCACACCTGTACGTTTACCGACAGAATCTGCCGGGGCGGCATAGTAGGTCGAAAGTCGGCGAGTGTCAAGGGGATATGGAAGAAAAGGGTCTCCCGAAAAGGGATCAGGTTTTCTTCAGACTGCTTCCTTCCGGACCGTCGAGAACCTGGAAACCGGCGGCAAGAATCTCGTCCCGGTAGCGGTCGGCAGCGGCCCAGTCCTTTTCCGCTCTGGCCTTGTCCCGAAGTGCCAGCAAGTCAAGGAGTTCTGGCGAGATCTCCACCCGGCGCTCCTTCGGAAGCCCTTCGATGAACAGCCCCAGAGCCCCGCACATGGTGTCCAGTGCAAGTGTCGATTTTTCAAGGGCTTGGCGATTCAGAGACAGTCCCTCTGCGTCTTCTGCCATCAAGCGGTTGAACTCCTTGACCAGTTCGAAGATATGCCCGATGGCTCCGCCCGTGTTGAAATCGTCATCCATGGCCTCATGCCAGCGCTCAAGGGCCAGATCGCAAGCTGCTTCCAGCTTATCCCCCACGGGCGCACGGACTTCCACCTCTTTGGGGGCTTTTTCCAGGCTCTCGTGCAGGCTGATGCTGAACTCACGGATCCGGTTCAGACTTCCGTGGGCGCGATGGAGTTGATCCCGGTCGAACTCGGCCCGGCTTCGAAAATGAGTGCTCAGGAGGTAGAAGCGGACGGTTTCCGCTTCAAAGTCTTTCATGAGATCCGTCATGGAAACATAGTTCCCGTCGGATTTGCTCATCTTCTCTCCGCCGACGGTCACCAGTCCGTTGTGCAGCCAGTGATTGGCGAAGGTCTTTCCCGTAGCCGCCTGGCTCTGGGCTCTCTCGTTTTCGTGGTGGGGAAACTTCAGGTCCAGTCCGCCGCCGTGGATATCGAGAGTCTCGCCGCAGTACTTCATGCTCATGGCCGAGCACTCGATATGCCAGCCCGGGCGACCCCAGCCCCAGGGACTTTCGAAACCCGGCTCTTCCTCGGGAGCCGACTTCCAGAGAGCGAAGTCCAGATCGTCCCGCTTGCCCTCTTCCACCTCGATGCGAACCCCCGACTGAAGCTCGTTGATCCTTCGGCCGGAGAGACGACCGTAGTCATCGTAGCTCTTTACATCATAGTAGACATCCCCGTTCGACTCGTAGGCATGCCCCTTCTCGATCAGTTTCTCGATGATCTCGAACATCTCCGGAACATGCTCCGTGGCTTTCGGGTAGACCGTCGCATCCGCAATGTTCAGAGCCCGGGCATAATGGAAATAGAGGTCGATGTTGCGCTGGGCGATCACCGGATAGTCCACGCCTTCTTCTGCGGCCTTCTGGAGAATCTTGTCGTCGATATCCGTGAAGTTCTGCACCAGGGTGACCTCATAGCCCCGATACTCCAGATAGCGTCGCACCATGTCGCCACTGAGGGCGGCAAGCATGTGGCCGATATGAGGTTCGCCCTGAACGGTCATCCCGCAGACATACATCCCGACCTTGCCCTCCTGGACAGGCTGGAACTCCACCTTCTTTTTCCGGATTGGATCGTAGATCTGCAAACTCATGATACTCCCTGTATTGCTCTTGCGATGCTCATCAGTTCCTTCGCCGCCTCCGGGTCCACAGGATTTTCGGTAAGCCCGCCCTTCTTCAGCGAAGAGCCGACAATGGCTCCATCCGCACTTCCCAGCAATTCCCCGGCGTTTCCGGCATTCAGTCCGCTGCCAATCAGGAGAACCGCCGAGGGAAAGTGCTCCCGCAGGCGGGCCAGCAATTCCCGGTCCGCTTCCGAGGCCGTGGAGCGCCCCGACACGATCAGCGCGTCGGCACCCGCTCTTTCCAGAAGGTCCTCGGCCTGATGCAGGGGATCTTCGTGGGAAGCAAGCAGGGCATGTTTCACATCCACATCGGCCAGGATTTTCACGGAAGAGTCCAATCGGCGACGAAGCCGGAGAATTTCCGCGGCTCTTCCCTCCAGAGTACCCTGATCCGAATGCGCCACGCCGGCCAAAACATTCACGCGGATATACTCCGCTCCCACCACATGCGCCACGGCCAGAGCACTTTCTCCATCATTGCGGAGGACATTGATTCCGAGAGCCATCTCTCCCTGTGCCTCGCGCAGGGCGGCGGCAATCCGGGTCATGGCAGACACGGTCTCCGGGCCCACCTTTCCGGGAAAAAAGGGGCTGTCGCCGTAGTTCTCCACCATCAGGCCACCGAAGCCGGCTGCCGCATAGGCAGAGGCATCCCGAAGGGCCCTCTCCTCAATCGCCTCAAGGCTGAGCTTCGAAAGGGGGCTGCCGGGAAGAGGCGGCAGATGGATCATTCCAAAGAGTTGCTTCACAGTTTACTCCATTGCGAGATCAGCAATTTCCGCAACGAGAGCAGGGAAGTCAAGCCCCGCAGCGGCGGCGGCCATGGGAACCAGGCTGGTGGCCGTCATCCCCGGGATCGTGTTCAGTTCCAGAAAGTAGGGGCTGTCGTCGGGATCCAGTCGCCAGTCCACGCGAGCAAAGCCCCGACAGCCAAAGCTCCGGTAGATCCGCAGAGACTGCTCGGCGAGGCTGTCTGAGAGTTCACCGGAAAGCCTGGCCGGGCATTCGTAGCGGCTTTGCCCCTTTTCATACTTGCTCCGGTAATCGTAAAGACCGCTTTCGGGAAGAATCTCCAGGGCGGGAAGGGCGCGATCACCGAGAATCGCCACCGTCAGTTCCCTTCCCTCGATGAACTTCTCCACGAGAATCTCGCCGGAGGCCGCAAGAACCCGGGGCAGCTTCAGGGAGGAATCCTCCCGGCCATGAAGCAGGGCCAGCCCCACACTCGACCCCTCCCGGTTCGGTTTTGCCACAGCCGGATAACCGATTTCGCTCTCGATTCTTGCCCTCAGGTCGAGAATCGTGGCAGGGCTGGCCAGCTCCGCAGCAGTGTAATGTTGCAGAAAACCTGCGGGCGACTGAATCCCCTCCCCGGCGGCAATCCTCTTGCTTTCGCTCTTGTCCATCGCCAGGCGACTGGCAGCCGGGCCGCTTCCCGTATAGGCAAGGCCGAGTTCCCCGAGTCTGGCCTGAAGGGTTCCGTTCTCTCCTTCGCCTCCGTGAAGTGCCACGAAAACCAGGTCGCAACCCTGCGCCAGGGCAAGATCCTCGTGGGCCGGATCCAGCTCACGAACCTCGTGTCCGATCCCGCGAAGGGCATCGCCCACCGCCCGACCACTGAGGAGGCTGATCTCCCTCTCGGCGCTCTCGCCGCCCATCAACAAAGCAATGCGGCTCACTTTCTTGCTCCCGTCATTCCACCAAGAAAGGCCAATAGAAGGGTTCGACTGAGATCCAGAAAGAAGGGAAAGGCTTGAATCTCACCGACAAACTTCAGATGGAGAAGGGCGAGAAAGACCCCGACAAGGAAGGCGTTCAGCACCTTGCGTTCCGGCACTTTCCGGGCCACATGAAATGCGCCGAGAAAGAGCAGGATCGCCGAGGACACCGAGCCCATCCAGGAAGCGTGCTTTGCGACGAAAGTCTCGATCATCGCCTGGTCCGGCGTCCCCCCGGATTCCACGGCGAGTTTCATCCCATAGCCGGTGATCACAAGAGTGACGATTCCGATGCTGATGACCGTCACGGCAAGTGCTGTCAGCAGGATTCGGAGAAAACGGATCTCTCGCATTGACTACTCCTTCAGGCGAACTGCCGTGCCGTAGGCCAGCAATTCCGCCGTGTTCTGCATGACCGTTGCCGTGGTGAAACGAAGGGCGACCACGGCATCGGCACCAAGAGCCTCCGCTCCTGCAACCATGCGATCGCAGGCCTGCTCGCGGGACTCGGCCAACATCTTCGTGTACTCCCCGATCTCCCCGCCCACAATACTCCGAAGACCGGCCATGATATCCTTGCCAACATGCCTGGCCCGAATCGTGTTTCCTCGCACAAGACCAAGGGTTTCCACAATCTCCCGATCCTCAAAACGATCCTGTGTGGTGAGCAGCATGATCCCTCCTACTTGTCCACGTTCCTTGAATAGTG
Organism: Candidatus Krumholzibacteriia bacterium; assembly: GCA_030748535.1. Lineage (NCBI taxonomy): Bacteria > Candidatus Krumholzibacteriota > Candidatus Krumholzibacteriia > Candidatus Krumholzibacteriia bacterium. The sequence goes on along the minus strand of JASMLU010000017.1, from coordinate 18,347 downwards.
ATCATCTTCCCGGTTTTCCAGTCGATCGGCCAGAACTCTCACGAAGAGAACGCCGAAGCCGATCAGGGCGATAAACCCAATGAGCCCCCAGGGATAAGCCCCCACCATGCCGACGATGACCAGAACCAGCCAGATGATGCCGACAATGGACAACAAGGTGTAACCGGTTTTCTCCATCATGATTCCTCCTTGCAGAGTTCCTCGCTGATTTCCCAAAGCCGAAGAGCGGTTTCAGGGTTTCGGGTTCCCGGATGGGATTCCGTTTCCTGACAGTCGGAGTAGTAGCCTCCGCTCTTGCCCTCCACTTCGGACGAACTGGAAAGGTAGAGACTGCAGCGCGCGCCATTCTGTTCGGACTTGCCGAAGAGGCGGAAGAAAAGCCGTCCCCAGAAACCCAGTTCGCCGCTCACTGCAATCCGGGAATTGACCAGCCCGGGATGCGCCGCGTTCGTGCTGACTCCGCTGCCCTCAAGTCGCCGGGACAGTTCGAAATTATAAAGCAGGTTCGCATACTTGCTCCTCGCATAGGCATCCCAGGGCCGGTAGAGCTTTTCGCACTGCAGGTCTTCGATATCAAAACGCGCCCTCGCATGCATGGCCGAAGCCACATTGACGATGCGGCTCGGAGCGGCGGCTCTCAGGAGACCCTCCAGTTCCCGGGTAAGCAGGAAATAGGAAAGATGGTTCAGCGCAAAAGTCATCTCGATTCCATCCCCGCTCAGCCTGCGTTGCGGAAAGACCGCGCCCGCATTGTTCACCAGCAGGTCCAGCTTCGAATACTTCAAGCGCAGTTGCGCCGCCAGGCTACTGATTTCCTTCTGACTGGAAAGGTCCGCGACCAGGGGAATCACTTCCGCCCGGCTCTCCTCATAGATCTTCGTAGCGGCTTGGGCCGTTCTCTCCTCATCCCGGCCCAGGATCAGCACTCTTTCTCCCTCCCGAGCCAGGCCGCGGGCCGTCTCGAAACCGATGCCGGAAGAGGCACCGGTGACCAGGCAGAGCCGGTCGCTCATGGGAGAAGCTCCTCGGCCCAGATGGCCAACTTGTCCCCCAGTTCGGGAGAGTAGCCGCTCTCTTCGAAACGAATGACCCCTTCCGGGTCAATCGCGCAGATGTAGGGAATCCCCTTCACGCCATAGGCCCCGGTCAGTTCATTGTCCCCGAAAAGAAGTTCCATCGAGTAATCATTGTCCTCCATGAAGAGTCTTGCCTTGAGGGGAATCTTCTCCCAGACATTGATGGAGAAAACTCTCACACCTTCGGGCATCTCCTCCCGAATCCACTGGTCGATCAGGGGCATGGCCATCCGACAGGGACTGCACCAGGTGGCCCAGAAATCCAGAATGACAAGTTCACCGCGAAGGTCCGAAAGCTTGACATTCTTCCCATTGTGATCGGGGAGCGTCCAGTCCGGCGCCTCCTTCTCCAGGGCCGTAGCCAGAACCGTTTCGCGCAGTTTCTCCCGAGCCGGACCACGGGCTTCCCGGGCATTGGACTCGGCCTTTTCCATGAGTGCGGCCCAGCGCTCGTCCTCGTGGAGACCGGCGAGATCCGGGTCATCCTGCATGTGCAGGGGCTCGCGATAACCCATCTCCAGGGCCTTTGCCAGTTCCTCGAAAGCCGCTTCCCGGTCACCGGAAAGGTTCAGGGCACAGGCCAGATCGTATCGCGCTCCCTCCGTGTCATTGCGGGCGATTCGCTCGCGGTCAAGAGCGATGCAGGACTCGTAATCGCCGATCTCCGAGTAGATGGCCTTAAGGAAATACTCCCGAACCTCCTGGGCCATTTCCTCGTTCTCGATGTAGCCACCCTTGCGGTAACCATCGACGATGCCATCCAGAGCCTCCATGGCTTCTTTCTCCCGGCCTTCCTGAAGCAGAAGCGAAAGCTGTTCATTGGGATGGGTAGCCCAGCGGGCACCCTCTTCCCTTGCCGCGTCGAAAAAGCCCCGGGCCGCAGAATGGTCGCCGGTGTAAAGGGCATGACGATAGGCGATGCGCTTTGCATTCGGAGCTCCGAGAGCAATGTAGGTTTCCAGAAAGCCCTGATCCTGCGTCCAGCTTTCGGCCAGGCTTTCCGAATCGCCGCCGAAGAGTTCCGATTCATAGGTTTCCAGCAGAAGACGATAGGCGGAAATGCCTTCGGCATCTCGCTTGATGGCCTCTCTTGCAAAGCGAACCTTTTCGTCGGCGTTTTCGGCAAGATAGCCCCGGATCCATGCGGTCTCTGCCGTCTGGCTCCCCCGCCAGGCCGACTCCCCATAGCGGCGAGCCGAGTTCTCGTCCACCCAGAGCCAGGTCTCGAGAACATGGTGAAGAAGATCTCCGTCTTCACTGTTGCGGGCATAGTCCCAACAGAGGCTCACCGCCGTCTCGCGCCGGATCATTTCGTTCAACTTCTCGTCGAAACTCTCGCGCGTATAGGTGTCGGCCATGAGCATTGCCGGAATCAGCATCAAGAGGATCCATCGTTTCATTGAAAGTCTCCTTTAAGTTCGCAATCCAGAGCCTTCTCGAAAGCCTCCAGGTCTGCGTCGGTATTATAGGCTTGCACGGTGAAGCGCAGAAAGCTCCGATTCTCCCACTCGATGCCGACCACTTCTACGCCATGAGTTTCATAGAGTTTCTTCTGCAGGGCGATGACATCGCAGGGAGGGATTTCAAAGGCTGCCATCTGCCCTATCCAGTCTTCATGGGCCGGACAGATCTCCGGCAGGCCCGCGATTTCGACAAGGCGAGCGCGAGCCTCCAGGGTCCTGCGGTGACACTTCCCCTGCCACATCGGCCAGTCGTGTTCTTTCATAAAGTCGATGGCCGCAGGAATTGTCAGCCAGGCAGAAATGTCGCGAGTGCCCTGCCATTCGTTTTCCATCACAAAACGGGAACCGTGGGATAAGGCGACAAAGGGAGAGTCCTCGTTCATGTCCGCTCGCCAGCCCCAGCTTGTGACCAGGGGCTCGACAAGACTCTGGACTTCCTTGCGGGCATAGAGGAAGGCCGCACCCTTGGGAGAGAGCATCCACTTGTGGCAGTTTCCCGAGTAGAAGTCTGCGCCGAGAGCTTCCAGATCCAGCGGACGATGGCCGGGGACGTGAGCGCCGTCGATGACTGTCAGGATTCCCCGCTCTCGGCAATGAGCGGTCAGTTCTTCCAAGGGGAATACCAGGGCGCTTGTAGAACTCAGGTGGCTGAGAAAAAGCAGCCGCGTGCTTTCGCTCATTCTGTCGGTAAACGCATCGATTACTTCTTCCCGGCTTTGAAGGGGAAGGTCGAGCTTCGCCCGAAGCACCTTCGCCCCGGTCTTCTCTGCCACGAAATCCAGACAGAGATCCATGGCTCCGTACTCATGATTGCTTGTCAGGATTTCATCACCCGGCTTCAGGCGCAGGCTCTTGAGCACCGTGTTCAGAGCCGTCGAAGCATTGCTCGTGTAGACCAGATTTCCCGCAGAGGTCCCCAGAAAGGCGGCCAGTTTCTCGCGGCTTTCTGCCATGAGGAGGGGGGCTCTGCGACCCAGAAACTCGACCGGCTGTTCTTCCAGTTCCTTCTGCCATCGGCGATAGACCTTAAAGACCGGAAGCGGGCAGGCTCCGAAGGATCCGTGGTTCAGGAAATGGATCCCCTCACGAATCTGGAAGAGCGATCTCATCAGCGTCGCCTCATCACGGCAAAGAGAGCAAGGGGAGGAGGTTGAAGCTTCCCCTGATAGACCGTTTCCTCGATTCCCAGAATCTCGAAGTCTCTCTGAAAGAGTTCCCGGAGCTCTTCCGGATGAAAGCGCTGCGGGCCTTCGGGGCGAGGTTCTTTCTTGTCGAAGGTCTTCAGAAAGAGCAGACCTCCGCTGTGAAGAAGAACGCGCAGGGTGCGGATGTAGACGGAGCGCTTCTCCGGAGGAAACACATGAAAGCAGCCCCGGTCGAAAATAAAGTCGAAGCTGGGGCTGAGTTGGCTGTTGAGGATGTCGTCCACCCTCCAGTCGATCTCCAGATCTTCCTGGCCGGGAAGTTGGCAACAGTGTTCAATGGCCGACTCCGAAAGATCCGTGGCCGTGACCTCAAAGCCGAGGCGGGCAAGCTCGAGGGCCTGAGTGCCCGGCCCCGTTCCGATGTCCAGAATGTGCCCGGCACTGATCTCCCGGCTCCTGAGAGCGGTGAGCAAATCCTCATCCAGTTCCGTGGAGTACCAGGGCATGTCCTCCACGGGCTGCTCACGGTAGCGCTCTTCCCAGCTCGGCCAGGAACTCAGTTCACCCATGGCTTCTTGCCTTTCTCAGTCTTTCGATGACCAGCTCCCTGCCCAGCAGTTCTGCCGTGGCTCCCAGGTCGGGACCATGAGTCTGCCCCGTCAGGGCAACCCGTGTCGGCATGAAAAGCTCCTTGCCCTTTCGCCCCGATTCCTTGCCCACTTCCTTGAGAAGAGACTTGAAGTCCACCTCCCGATTCTCGAGGGCATCGGCCAGGGCCGCGAGAAAATCCCCCGCACCCTTGAGCCACTCCCGAGCTTCCTCATCCGGTGTCGGCAGATCTCCGCGGAAGGATTCCATCTCTGCAGGCAGGTCGCCAAAGCAGTGGATGCGATCCTTGAGTACATCCAGAATCTTCGGCAGCCGCTCGCCTTCTTCGGGCAGGTGGGGACGGGCCAGCTCCTGCAATTCTTCCCCCGAACGCTCCCGGATCCAGCTTCCCGAGATCCAGTCGAGCTTGTCGCGGTCGAAGACGGCGGCCGCCTTGTGAACACGAGCGATATCGAAGGCTTCGGTGATCTCCTCCAGGCTCATCCGCTCGCGGTCATCGCCGGGATTCCAGCCCAGCAGGGCCAGGGCATTGAGAAGGGCTTCGGCAGGATAACCCGCCTCCCGGAAAGCCTCCACGCTGACCGCACCGTGGCGCTTGGACAGCTTGGAGCGATCTTCCCCGAGAATCATCGAAAGGTGGGCGAACTCGGGAAGCGGCAGATTCATCGCCTCATAAAGAGCCACCTGCCGAAGGCTGTTGGAGAGGTGATCTTCGCCGCGCAAGACATGGCTGATCTCCATCAGCCCGTCATCGACCGCACAAGCGAAGTTGTAGACGGGCATTCCGTCCTTCCTCAGCAGAATGAAGTCTCCGACCATTCCTGCGGGAAAGGTGACCTCTCCCCGCACAAGATCACGGATGGTGATGTCCTTCTGCGGCATACGGAAACGAAGCGTGTGAGGCTCGGTTTCCGCGCGTCGATTCGCTTCTTCGGGATCGATCCCGGCACAGCGGCCATCGTAGACCGGGTCGCGCTTTTCTACCTTTGCCTTTTCCCTTTCGGCGGTCAGGTGCTCGTCGCTGCAAAAACAGCGGTAGGCAAGGCCCCGGGCCAGCAGATCCTCTGCCCTTTCCCGATAGATTTCCATGCGCTCGCTCTGCCGGTAGGGACCGTGTTCGCCGGGGCAGTCGGGGCCTTCGTCCCAGTCGAGACCCAGCCAGCGCAGGGAGCGAATCAGTTGATCCTCGCTTTCTGCGGTGGAGCGTTCGCGGTCGGTGTCCTCGATTCTGAGGACATAGTTTCCACCCAGATTGCGGGCAAAAAGCCAGTTGAAAAGTGCCGTGCGTGCGCCGCCCAGATGCAGGCTCCCGGTCGGGCTGGGTGCAAATCTCACCCTGATCTCACTCATGATGTTTCCTCCACGCTGGCAATCGCAAGTGCGGCCATACCCTCACCGCGACCGATCCAGCCCATGCCCTCATTGCTCGTGGCCTTGACGGAAACTGCGGTCACTTCCAGCCCAGCTGCCGCAGCAAGCGAGGCCCGAATCGCATCCAGGTGAGGAGACAAACGGGGGCTCTCGGTAATGATGCTTGCATCCAGATGCAGGAGACGCAGTTGCTTCCACTGAAGAAGGGCGATGGTCTGTTTCAGGAAATCCAGACTCGAAGCGTCCTTCCATCGGGGGTCCGTGTCGGGAAAATGCTGCCCGATGTCCCCCAGGGCGGCCGCTCCCAGAATGGCATCGACCAGTGCGTGGCAGAGAACATCGGCGTCGGAGTGACCTTCCAGCCCCTTCTCACCGGGAATCTCCCATCCACCGAGAATCAGGGCGCGGCCCTCTGCAAACCGGTGTGAATCATAGCCAATGCCGCAACGGCTCATTCCCTCTCCTTCAGCATACCTTCCGCCCATTCGAAATCTTCGGCCAGGGTGATTTTCCTGTTCAGGGAATCTCCCTTGACCGTGTGTAGTTCTTCGCCCATGGCAAGAATCAGGCTTCCATCATCGCTGGCATTCCGGATGTCCCGCTCCAGTGCCCAGCGATGTGCCCGTCGGATCAGCGAAAGCCGGAACAGCTGCGGAGTCTGCACGGCCGCAAGCTTCTCGCGATTCAGTCTCCTGCTGGCCCGATCCTCCTCCACTTCCAGAATGGTGTCGTGAACAGGAAGTACGGGAACCAGTGCCGGGACTTCGTCCAGTTTCGAGATCCAGGCGGGCAAGTCCGCGCCATCAAAGAGAGGGCGGGCAGCATCGTGGATGGCCACATTGGCCTCTTCATCGGCGATGGCACTCAGTCCCCGGTAGACCGACTCCTGACGGCTTGCCCCGCCCGGAACCAGAAGAGCCTTTGCTCCGGGAAGCTCTTCTTCCAGAGTCTTCGCAATGAAATCCGCATCATCGGACGGAATGACCAGTATGATGCGGTCAGGATCGCCGTGATCGAGAAAGGGATCCATGGCGCGTAGCAGCACGAGCCGCCCGTTCAGTTCCAGGTACTGCTTGGGCCTTGCCGCACCGAAACGCTGGCCGCAACCGGCCGCGACAATGACTGTCCAGAAAGGAAGCGAGTTCATGCTTCATTTCTAGCAGGAAGTTGCGGGGAATGCCATTGATTTGAGGACTTCTCGCAGCCACATTGCCACCGGGCTAGCGCCCGGCCGCATCCTCCTGCAAGACCCCGGCTGCGCGCAGAAGAGCCGGTACATCGGAGAGCCCCTGCACTCCGGCGGGGAGATCCTGTCCGGCAGAGGCGGCAAAGACGGAGGAGAAGCCCAGACGCACGGCCTCCCGACAGCGCTCATTCAACTGGGAAACCGGGCGAAGGTCGCCCCGAAGGCCGGTTTCTCCAAGAAAAACAGCCGAGGAAGGAAGCGAACGGGAAGTAAAACTGCTGGCCAGAGCGGCAATCAGGGCGGCATCGAGAGCCGGATCATCGAGCTTCAGACCACCGGCCACAGAGACAAAGATATCGCTTCCCCCGAGTTGCATCCCCGAGCATTTTTCCAGAACCGCCACCAGGAGGGACACGCGACGGGAGTCAAGACCCTGCACCACACGAGCCGGCGTACCATAGCGGGTCGCAGAAACCAGTGCCTGGATCTCCACCGCCAGAGGGCGACTGCCAGTCCAGGTCACGGCGACGGCCGAGCCAACCGCGCCCTCACGACTTCCGCCCAGCAGGCTCGAGGGGTCCAGAATCGCTTCCAGCCCGTTGTTGCGCATTTCAAAGAGAGCCACTTCATGCGAGGCTCCGAACCGGTTCTTCACAGTGCGCAGAATGCGCCCCGTGCCACGCGTCTCTCCCTCGAAATACAAGACCGCATCGACCATGTGCTCCAGAACCCGGGGCCCGGCGATCTGCCCGTCCTTGGTTACATGCCCGATCAGCACCAGGGGAAAGCCCTCCTCCTTGGCCAATGCGGACAGCTTCGAGGTCACCTGACGCAACTGGGACGCGGCTCCGGAGACCCCCTCGTGATCGGGATCCGTGAGCGTCTGCACCGAGTCCATGATCATCAGGGAAGGCTTGTGTTCGCGGGCGGCCTGACTGGCTTCGGCAAGATCCGTGCTGGCGAGAAAAAGTAGTTTCCCATGAAGTGCCTGAAGTCGCTCGGCGCGGATGCGCACCTGCCCGGGACTCTCTTCGCCGGAGACATAGAGCACGGGCTGATCCCATTCCTCTGCCATGGCCTGAGCCGTCTGCATCAGAAGCGTGGACTTGCCGATGCCGGGATCCCCGCCCACCAGAATCACAGAGCCGGGAACAAAGCCGCCGCCAAGAATGCGGTCCAGTTCGCTGATGCCGCTGCTGCGTCGTTCGCATTCATTTCGGGAAATCTCCGAGAGGGCGCGAACCCCTTCGCCACTGCGCTGTACACCGTCCAGACTGCTGGAGGCCTTCCTGCCAAGAACGCGGTTCAGTTCTTTCAGGGTATTAAACTCGCCGCAAGCAGGGCAACGGCCGAGCCAGGACGCACTTTCTGCGCCGCAGTCGGAACAAAGATATCGGGTGCGGGTTTTTGCCATGCCGGGAGACTAGCAAAGAAGAGGCCCCGGAGGAAGCCCCTACTGGTTGAAACCCCTGTGATTTGCCGCGCCACCCTTCGAACGCGGCCAGAGGCGGTCGCGGTCTTCCAGTTCGACGGGGCGAAGATCATCCAGCCAGTAGGCATTGTCGTCCCGATGGAAGACCATGACCCTGCCGTCGTCCTCGGGATTTCTTGCACGGTGATAGCGGCAGATGATGTGATCCCGGGTCACGGCCGGCACTTCCACCTTGCCGGAGGCATGGCTCATCGTCAGCCTCGCCCGGCGGGCCAGGCCGGATACTCGGGTCATTGCTTCCCGGACAAGTTCCCAGCTTTCCACAATGGGCATTTCGAAAGGCTTGTTGCCCTCGGTCGGTCGGCACTGGAACATGTAGTAGGGTGGAACTCCCATCCAGCTCAGTTCCTGCATCAGTTCAGCCAGAACCTTCGGGTCGCTGTTCACGCCCCGAATGATCGGGGTCTGGTTGACCAGCATAACCCCGGCGTGGTGCAGGGCATCAAGAGCGGAGCGGGCTTCCCGGGTCAGTTCGCGTGGGTGATTGAAGTGTGCCATCAGGTAGATGCGACCGTTTGTGCAGCTGTGGGATTCGAGAAGCTCCAGAAGGGCGGGGTCATCCAGAATCCGGAAGGGGTTGAAGGCCGGCATCTTCGAACCGATGCGGATGATCTTCACATGGTCAATCTCGCGAAGGCGGGTAATGATTGCCCGGAGTTTGCCGGTGGAGAGCAGCAGGGGATCGCCGCCCGTAAGCAGAACATTGCTGATCTCCGGGTGCTCGCGAATGTAGTCAATGCCCGGTGTGGGATCGAACTCCACCTCTTCATTGTCATTCATGAAGAGACGCTTGCGGAAGCAGAAACGGCAGTAGGCTCCGCAGGTCTCGTTTACCAGGAGGAGAGCCGTGTCGCTGTACTTGTGCTGGCAACCGGGGGCGACATAGTTATCGGCCTCATTGCTTGCGTCCAGAGCCCCCCAGGCGTCCAATTCCCCCTCCTGGGGAACCACGATCTGGCGGATCGGGTCCAGAGGATCTTCCCAGTTGATCAGGGAGAGATAGTAGTCATTGGCCCGAAAGGCATAGCGCTCGGCCACTAGAGCCAGTCGATCCTGTTCCTCTTTCGAAAGTGCGTCGATTCGGTGGATATTCTTCCGATACTTAACTGAAGGCATGGAACACTCATTCCTTTTCGGGATCATCGCCCGAGCGCTTGGTTCTTGAATCTCCCGGATTATGCAGGAAGAGCGGGGGAAAATCAAGGCGGGCGGGAAAATGGAAGCCCGCCTGCCAAAATGTCCGGAAATGTCCTAGAAAATCTCCAGTTTGAAGTACTTCGTCGGATGGGCCCGGATGTCCTGAATCAGGGAATCCACGCTCTGGAGAGTCATCTTGATATCCTGGTAGACGTCCTCTTCATTGAGAAGCCGTCCCAGAGTGCCCTCGCCTGACTCCAGACTGCGACCGAGGCTCCGGATCCCGGGCCCGGCGGCGTTCAGGTCGATGAGAAGGCTGTCAAATCGTCCGATCAGGGGAAGCAGGCTTTCCTCTCCACGAGTGAGAAAGCCCTGACCGCTTCCCACAAAATCGCGAAGCTCCTGGCTCAGGCCTTCCAGGTCAGCGAGTGCCTTCGGCAGACGCAGTCTTCCTTCTCCCGCCAGAAACCGAAGATCCCGGGCCCCGCTTCCAAGATCGATCATAATGGAGTCCATGCCTTCCCCGGCAATCAGGGCCCCGAGGCGCTCTCCCATAATGTCAAGGCGGGCCAGCAACTGGGCCGTGTCCTCCAGAAGGGCTCCCAGTTCGGCGTGGGCCACCCCGGAAACCCGGGCGCCCTCAGACAGGGTTTCGGAGCTCGTCCCCTGCCTGACATTGACATAGGTCGGTCCCATGAGGTCGGGTTGAACGAAGAAGAGAGCGTCCTTGCTCAGTTCTACCCCTTCCTCGATTTCCAGGGTCAGCACCACCCCGTTCCGCTCCAGTTCGATCTTCCCCACATCGCCTTTTTTCACTCCCAGAACGTAGACCGGAGCGCCCTCGGTGATCCCGGCCGTCTCGGGGAAATTGACATGAACAGGCCAGGTCGCGATCTGGAACTTGAACTCCTTGAGGAAGAGGAGCCAGAAGGTCGTGGCGATCATGGCGAAAACCACCAGAAGCCCCACCTGAAGTTCGATGTTTCTTCTCACAAGTCCTCCTAAGACTGATGCCCTTCTACAAAGGCACAAACCCGTGGATCTGCGGACTCCCGGAGAGCTTCCGCAGTTCCTTCAAAGATGATTTCTCCCTGCTGGAGCAGGACCACCCGGTCTGCCACCCGGAAGACCAGGGGGATGTCGTGGGTCACGACCAGGGAACTGACCTTGAGATTCTCTTTCATATCCAGAATCAACTGCCCGATGACCGTACCGGTCACCGGATCTAGACCCGTGGTCGGCTCGTCGTAGATGATCACTTCCGGCTCCATGGCAATAGCCCGGGCCAGACCGACGCGTTTTCGCATTCCCCCGGAAAGCTCCGAAGGCCTCTTGTCCTCCACGCCTTCCAGTCCCACCAGGCGAAGTTTCTCGAAGATAATCGACAAGATTTCCTCTTCCGGCAGTTTCGTATTCTCCCGAAGCCCGAGTCCCACATTCTCTCCCACGCTCAGGGAATCGAAAAGTGCCGAACTCTGGAAAAGATAGCCGAAACGCCGTCGATGCGCCCAGAGTTCCTGTCCCTTCAGGTGACTCACATCGCGGCCTTCCATTTCGATCAAGCCTTCATCCGGTTCCAGAAGGCGGATGAGGTGCTTGACCAGCACGCTTTTCCCTGTGCCGCTTCCTCCCAGAATGGCCAGAGTCTCCCCACGGTAGAAATCCAGATCCACGCCACGAAGCACATCCTGCCCCTCGAAGCTCTTGCAGAGTCCACGGATTCGAATCAGAACCTCTTCCACTACAGGCCTCCTTCAAAGAGAACCTGGAAAAGCACCGTGGCCAGGAAATAGTCGAGAACCAGAATCAGAAGGCAACTGGCCACGACGGCCTGCATGGCGGCCTTGCCCACGCCTTCTGCGCCGCCACTGGCCTTCAGACCGAAGTAACTGCCGGAAGCCGTGATAATCATGCCGAAGAACAGGGACTTGAGCAAACCGGCAAAGAAGTCGTGGGGATAGAAGTGCAAGCGGATGCCCTCGATAAACAGATGGTGAGTCATGCGGGGAACCGTGAGAAGGCTCACGGCCCAGGCACCGCCCACGGCCAGCAGATCCGCAATGGCCGTGATGACCGGCAGCATGACCACGCCGGCCCAGAAGCGGGGCAGGACCAGATAACGCACGGGCGGGATGGCCATGGCTTCCAGCGCATCAACCTGCTCGGTGACCTTCATGGTTCCGATCTCTGCGGCAATAGCCGCCGAAACCCGTCCTCCCACGACAAGACCCGTCAGCACCGGGCCCAGTTCGATCACCACCGAGCGATAGACCGTGCTTCCTAGAAGAATCAGCGGGACATAGGCCTCGAACTGATAGCTGGCCTGCACCGCCGTGACGGCTCCGCTGAAGAGGGAAACCACGACGACCAGGGGCATCGAACGGTTCCCGATTTCCAGCATCTGTTGAGCGAGCACATTTCCGCTGAATTGAAAGCGGGGGGTGTAGCGGAAGATCTGGGCAAGGAGCAGAGAGCCCGCACCGAGTTCCTCGATCCAGAGAAAGATCTTTCTTCCGAAAAAGAGGCTGGTCTGCTTCAGGGGTCGCATACCCCCATAAAGACTGCTCGCAAGGGGCAGGTCAAGAGATAAGGGGAAAAACCGGGGTTTGGGGGATATTCCCCAGGGAAGTCCAAGTTCATGAACCAGAATCAGTTATCCTTGAATATCTTCCCCTAAAGAAAATACTCCTTGCAAGCTTTGCCGTTTGCCCGACAATCCCCAAAGTATGATGTTGTGTAGCTCATGCATCGTCATACTTCTCAAATTGGGTAAGAGAACCTAGCGAAGGAGAGAGAAATGCAACAGATCATTGGAACCGTTAACGGCTGGCTCAAGGATATCGTGGGGCTCATGATGACCCTCATTGCCGTGTCGGTTGTGATCGAGATCCTCTTTGGCGGTAGCTTCTTCGGAAGCACCAGTGTTGTGACGAACCTGACCAACCTGGTGGCCCAGTTCGGCACTGGCTTTACCGGACTGCTGGCCCTGCTGATTCTGCTCTACTTCTGGAAGAAGTAAGCCCTCTGACGGATTCGGCCGTCCGTTGAGACAAGGATCGCCCGCTGTCGATTTCGGCAGCGGGCTTCTTCGTATCCGGGCTTATGTGTGAAGTGCTCGTGCATCGTGTTAGCGCCCCCGGCGCTCAGGCTAGCCTCAGCCTCCGCCCGAAGAAGAGTATCGGCGAAGGAAGAGAGCCGGAATCATCAAAAGCAGCAGGGTCTGACCTGAGAGTTCCCAGACCAGGGAGGCCAGAAGCACCAGAATCAGCCAGGCGGGCGCCCACCATCGTTTAGGCATCAATGTAGTCGTATTCATCGGGCGCGGGATTTTCGAAACGGGTGTAGTCCTTGTGGAAGGTCAGGCGGATCGTCCCCGTGGGCCCGTTTCGCTGCTTGCCGATAATCAGTTCCGCGCGACCGAGCAGTTCATCATCCTCCGGCTTGAACATCTCCGGGCGATGAATGAACATCACCAGATCGGCATCCTGTTCCAGGGAACCAGACTCCCTCAGGTCCGAGAGCATGGGCTTGTGATCGCCGCCCCTTTGCATGACAGCACGGCTGAGCTGGCTGAGAGCCAGAACCGGCACATGAAGTTCCTTGGCCAATCCCTTGAGATTTCGGCTGATCTCGGTGATCTCCTGCTGGCGATTGTCCGAGCGACCCGATGCCCGCATCAACTGGAGATAATCGACGATGATCAGGTCCAGACCGAACTGGGCCTGAAGCCGCCGGGCCTTGGCCCGCATTTCGAGAACCGAAGATCCCGCAGAATCGTCGATATAGACTTCCGCCTGATTGAGATGCCCGGCCGCTTCGGTCAGAAGCGCCCAGTCCTCGTTCTTCATGTTCCCGGAGCGAAGTCGGTGGGCATTCACGCGAGCCTCGGAGGTCAGCATTCTCTGCACCAGAGCTTCCTTGCTCATTTCCAGAGAGAAGATGGCGACCTTCTGCTTGTGCTCGATGGCGGCATTCTGCGCGATATTCAGACAGAGCGCCGTCTTGCCCATACTCGGACGGCCTGCGGCGATAATCATGTCTCCGGGCTGAAGCCCGCCGGTCATTTCATCCAGCTTGGTGAATCCTGTGGGAACTCCGGTCAGGGCGCCCCCCGCTTCAGCCTGCTTCTGAAGTCTCTCGAATGAACCCATGAGGATGTTCTTCACCGGCTCGAAGCTCTGCTTGTCGCGACCCTGACTGATGGAAAGAATCTCGGCCTCGGCCCGGTCAAGAGCCTCGCTTGCGTCTTCCACGGCAGAATAGCAGGTATCCACAATGGAAGCTGCTGAACTGATCAGGCGGCGAAGGATGTACTTCTCCATGACGATATTCGCATAGTGCGCCACATTGGCGCTCGTGGCGACGCTGGCCTGAAGGCTGCCCAGGTAACTGGCACCCCCGGAAGAATCCAGTTTGCCGGCCTTGTTCAACTCTTCGGTCAGGGTAACCAGATCCACCGGTCGGCTCTTTTGATAGAGCGAAGTCATGGCCTGGAAAATGTCTCCATTGCGGGGAACGTAGAAGTGTACGGGTTCCAGGAGTTCCATCGCCTGATGAATGGCCTCCCGATCCAGAAGCAGGGCACCGAGAACCGCTTCCTCGGCCTCCGTGTTCTGGGGGGGCAGGCGATGCCCCTCCCTCGCCGTCTCCGTGGCAGAACTCTTTCGAACCGCTGATTCCCTGGTCGCGCTCACTGTCGATCATACTCCTTGCGGATGGCCTGAAAGTCATCCCAGGCCGGTCTCTTCCAGTTCGGATTTCTCAGGAGGGCCGCCGGATGGTAGGTGGCATAGACCCGAATTCCAGCATACTCGTGCGGACCTGTCTCGCGCAACTTGGTGAGCGACTTTTTTTGCCCGGTGAGCCACTGAGCTGCAAAAAGTCCCAATGCCACGATGATCTTCGGCTCCAGAACTTCCAGTTGTTGTCGCAGGAAAGGGCTGCAGGCGAGGATTTCATCGGCGGCGGGATTGCGGTTCTCAGGCGGACGGCACTTGAGGATGTTGCAGATATAGACATCTTCCCTGCGCAGATCAATGGCGGCAAGGATCTTGTCGAGGAGTTGCCCGCCACGGCCCACGAAGGGTACTCCCAGACGGTCCTCATCGGCGCCCGGAGCTTCCCCCACGAATACAAGTTTCGCCCGGGAGTTGCCTACGCCGGGAACGGTCTGCGTGCGGGTCTCTGCAAGTCCGCAGGAAGAACAGGCGGCGATCTTGCGGTGAAGGTCTTCCAGGGGGGAGCTGTCTTCTGCGGGCTTCTCAATGACGGGCGGAGATTCTGCTGCCACAGCGGGCGCCGCTTCCTTCCGGAGAGTGTCCCGGTCCAGAACCACTCTTTCCACGCCGTCTTTCTTCTGTTGCCGAATCCATCCGGCCAGCAGACGACGGGCTTCTTCCTGATCAGCCATTGGCGGCTCCTCTTTTGCTCCCGCTTCTCTCCGCTGCGAGAGAAATCAGTTCCGAGGCCAGTTGCCACTTGTCCATGAGGGGATACTCCTGCCGGAACCCATCGGGGCCGAAGACCGTCACCCGGTTGCTGTCTCTTCCAAAACCGGCCCCCTCTTCCCGCAGGTCATTGGCGACAATCAGATCCAGCCCCTTGGACTCCAGCTTGGCAAGAGCGCGGGATTGCGGATCGCCCGTCTCCATGGCAAAGCCCACACGGAAGGCGGTAAGCTTGCGATGCTTCATTTCCATGAGAATGTCCGTGGTTCTCTCCAGAAGAAGATTCAGGTCTCCCTCCACCTTCTGCATCTTGTCTTCTGCTACTTGCGCAGGACGATAGTCCGCCACGGCGGCGGCCATGAAGACCAGATCGGCATCATCGGCCCGGGAGAGAAGAGCTTCGGCCATTTCCTCGGCACTTGTGACATCGCATCTCTCGATGTCGGCTTCCAGGCTGCCCACGCCGGGACCGGCGACCAGACTGACATCTGCACCCTCGATCCAGGCAGCCCGGGCCAGTGCCAAGCCCATGGTTCCTGTGGAAGGATTGCTGAGGTAGCGCAGCGGATCCAGCGCCTCCCGCGTCGGCCCGGCGCTGAGCAGCACCTTCTTCCCGGAAAGCAGGCCCTCCCTTCGCCCGCTCAGGGCGACCAGGGCCTCCAGTATTTCCTCCGGTTCGGCCATGCGACCTTCATCGTCATCGCCACAGGCCAGCTCCCCGGAACCGGGCCCGACCCGCAAGTATCCGCGGGTTTCAAGAATCGTGAGGTTCTCAACCATGGCAGGGTTCTTCCACATTCCCGTGTTCATGGCGGGAGCCAGAAGGCTGCGGGAGGCAGGAAATGCGGCAAAGAAAGTGGACAGGGCATCGTCGGCCTGGCCCTGGGCGATCTTGCCGAGAGTGTTGAGAGTTGCAGGAGCCAGAATGGCGAAATCGGCCCAGCGGACCAGTCCAATATGCTCGACATCCCCGCCGATGCTTTTCTCAAGGGCTGGATTCCAGAGATCCTGCACGACGGGATTGGAACTGAGAGTCTCGAAGGTGAGGGGAGCCACAAAGCGAGTGGCTGCTTCTGTCATGCAGACAAGAACCTCGGCTCCTTCCGAGCGAAGTTGTCTGAGAAGATAGGCTGATTTATAGGCGGCGATTCCACCCGACACCGCCAAAAGTACTCGAATTCCCCGGAGACGGGGCGCAGGGAAAGCGGGGCTATTCATCGCTTTCTTCGGCTTCGGATTCCTCTTCGGCAGGCTCTTCGCTCACTTCCGCATCCGGATCCGGGTAGTAGTGCTCCACATCCCCGGAGAGAAGGCGGGAAATGGCCAGAGAGGTGATCTTCGGGCGATCCACTTCCGGATCCCATTCCTTGAGCTGGGCGATGCTGTTGCGCACCCGAGCCTCTTTCGCAACCACAAGGATGGCCTCGTACTTGTTTGTGATCACATTCGTCAGCTTTTCCGTGGGAATGAAGCCCATTCGCTCACCTCGTTTCGGGGGAAGGGAGGGAACATAGCACGCTTTTCCCTCTCAGGAAAGCCCCCGGCGAGAGTTTTTCCGCCGGGGGCTGACCATCAATCCAGGCAAGGTGACAAGCCCTTGCGTCACAAGAAGCTAGAACGCCGACCTCACAATGCGGAAGCCCAATACGCCACACCCTTTCCTTTCACTTGAGGGAGCGGGAGGGAGATGCGTACGGAATGCGGAACGGCAGTGCATGGCCTTGTTGCCTGCGCCTCCACCACGCAGGACTCGCTCCGAACCAGACAGTGAGCCTCTTGGGTCGGACCCGTCCTTGCTGTACTCGCCCCAGTTGTCATTGCACCACTCCCACGCATTCCCGTGCATGTCAAAGAAACCCCATGCATTGGGGAGCTTGCTTCCTACCGACTTGGAAGACGCACCATAGGGCCACTTGTACGCATTCCTCTGATACCAAGCGACATCTTCGAGGACTGTGCTCGAACGAAGTTCTTTGTCAGTAATCTCGCCGTTTGAAAAGGCCGTGACGCTGCCCGCCCTGCAGGCATACTCCCACTCTGCCTCGGTAGGCAGACGATAACCTTGCGCGCCATAGGGATTGTGATCGTTGCATCGCCAGGTACTGTGATTATAGGCACGGGGAAGGCCCTCTCTCAGGCTCCTCCAGTCACAGTAACTAACGGCACGGTACCAGCTTCCCGGCATTGGAAAATCGGGTCTCTTGACACTGTCTGCGCCGCTGGCCCGGCCCACTGCCTCCCCTTTCGACAACCTCCGGAGTGCCTGTGTCGATCCGTCAAGATTGTCAACGATGTGATCGCCATCAACAGAGACAAGACCCTCGGCATAGGCCCACTGCTCCATCTCGTAGTACTCAGCTCTTGTAACTTCGGTGGCACCCATGTAGAAGGGCGTGGACAGGGTAACTGTATGCAGGCCTTCATCGTCACAACGGCCTGGCTCAGAATCGGGCGAACCCATGTCAAAACTCCCCGGCATCACAAGCACCATCCCCGGGATTTCGGGCGCAACTGCTTGCAGAAGAATGTGTTGCCCACATAATCCCGTAAACAGTGCTACGACTGAGATGAGAACCCCTACAACGATTGATTTCATTTTGAAGCCTCGATTCAAATCTAAAGTGATATTCTCAATGCTTACACATTCCTGACGGTCAAACGAAACAGGCAGGGGAGATCGGGGGCTTTTGTCGAGGATTAGAGGCAAGACACAAAATGCTTATACAGAAACATGACTGATGGGTTCCGGGAATAAGGTTGACGGCGTAAAGCACCAAGCAAGACCTAGGGGTCCGACCTCACAAAACGAAAGCCGATGCTCGGGAAGGTATCGTTCTCATAGCCGTAATCGCGGTAGGCAGACCGGCAGCCGTGGGCCTCGTAACCCCATCCTCCCCCGCGGGCGATTCGAACGGGACCGCTGATCGGTCCGGCCGGGTTGGTCACATCGGCGGGATCGTAGTAGCCCCACCAGTCATTACACCATTCGTAGATGTTCCCGTGCATGTCATAAAGACCCCAGGCATTGGTGATCTTGCCGGCTACCGGGCGAGTCCACTCTCCTGAATTGCCGCAGTACCAGGCAATCTCATCGAGAATTGGGTCATTGCAGTGGAGATCCGTGATGTCACCATTGGCGAAGGCCGTGGTCGAGCCGGCCCTGCAGGCGTACTCCCATTCGGCTTCTGTGGGAAGGCGATAGCCCTCCGCCGCATAGGGCACATGATTGTTACAGCGCCAGTTTGCGTGATTGTAGGCGCGGGGCAGTCCTTCCCGCAGGCTCAGCCAGTCGCAAAAGGTCACCGCGCCATACCAGGAAACCTCGATGACCGGGTAGTTCTCGCGCCCCTCTTCCACATGAAAGACCCCGTCCTGAAAGTAGATGTCACAGTCATTGTCGTTGAGATCCATCAACTCTTCG
>JASMLU010000016.1 GCA_030748535.1 Candidatus Krumholzibacteriia bacterium | reverse complement strand
GATTTTCCTCGCACTGGGGTGGTCGACCAGATTGAAATGCCTCGCCAGGATGCGCGAAACAGCCTGGGAGACAATCCCGAGCATCAGAAGACCCGTTCCAATCCAGAACCAGTGCATGAAGACTCCACTCTTCCAAAACCAGGCGATGAAGCGCCAAGCGCTACATAGTAGCCAGAATCCCTGTTCTGTCAATCAGCAAGCACATCCTGCGCCTGCTTCCCATCGCATTGGTTTCCTGTTTCCTCCGAGTCTCCCGATTCTGATACAAAACGGGCTGATGGAGATATACAGTTCCGGAGGGAATTCGTCCAGAAGAATTCAGGGTACACAAAAAAACTCCCGCAGGGAGCGGGAGCTTGCTTGTAAATAAAGCGGTAAGCTACTTAAGTAGCGTGATTTTCCTCAGTTGGCTTTGTCTTCCTTCGCCCTTGAGCCGAAGGAAATAGACCCCGCTTGCCATCGGATTGGCACCGGAATCCAGGCCGTCATAGGTGAATTCGTGCATTCCGGAGCCCATCGGGACATTGTCGATCAGGGTGCGAAGAACCCGCCCGGAAGGAGAAACAAGGTCCAGGGTCACGGCCTGCGGGGATGCCAGCTCGAATTTCACAAGGGTCGAGGGGTTGAAGGGATTGGGAAAATTCGCATGCAGGCGCAAGTCACCCCAGCCCGGAATCCCCGGTGCATCGGTGCCGCCGCCGGTCGCTGTCTCGATGTCATAAGTGAAACTGTGCCCGTATCCCACCGTCTCTCCATTGGCAATGCAGAGGTGAAGTTCATCGATGCTACTGCAGGGCTGACTCAGGGTGTACTCTCCGTCAGAAGTCGATCCGTCGAGGAGAACCTCATCGAAGATCACGGTGCCGTCGTTCATCTTGATCACGAGCATGGGATGGAAGTTCTTTCCATTCTGCCCATCGAAGATCACATGCGGGTAATCAGGCAGTCCATCGATCGTATGGTGGCGAGCGTAGCGAGCGGCCAGATGGTCGAGAGTGCCGCTCTGCGCACTGGGCGGAAGTCCACCGTAGTTCTTCCAGGACTGACGGGTGTACATGTCTGAAGCATCGGGATATCCGTAGCCCGCTTCCGCAAAGTAGCCGGTCAGGCAGTTGAACTGGCTGAAGCCCCCGAAGCAGTCCTCCAGAGTGCTTCCCCAGGCCACCAGATTGTTGTGATAGCTGGTGAGCATGGGCCAGGCAGGATAGCTGTCACGCAGTTCCCAGAGATCGACGATCATCTCGACCCCGTAGATTTCGCTCATATACAGTTGGAAGATACAGTCCTCGTAGCTACCGCTTCCGCCATAGTCCAGCGGCTGGTGGGGAGAGGACAGCGGACTACCCGAAGCGGCCAGATAAGTGTGGTAATCGTTGACCACGGGGTAAGCGATCTCCTCCATCCAGGTGGCATCCAGTTCTACCCATCCTCCCTCTGTCCAGTTGCTGCAGGTGTACTGGCTCGCATGTTTGAACTCATGAGCGCAGGTGACCTTTGCAGCACCTTTCTGGTTGCCTTCGGGATCATCATTGCCCGGGAAACCATAGAAGTTGCGGTGAAGAACAATGCGAGTGCTTCCCCCGTAGATTTGGGTATACCCGTAGTCGCCCATATTCTGGAAACTCACCTGATAGAAATTCCCTGCGGCGACATAGGGAGCCGTGAAGCCGAGATTGTCAACTTCCTCTGTCCAGGAGTAGTCCATGTATTCGCCACACCATTCCACGAAGTCGGGAACGCCATTGCTGTCACTGTCGCCCGTGGGGACGGCATTGCTCCCGCTCGTGTAGTAAGTGAACTGGAAGTGTCCCCCAGGTGTGAAGTAGGTACTCCTGTCGGCACGGTTTTCATTGAAAGGTTCGTTCATCCAGTGACGGAGTTCCGCCTTGACGGACTCCTCAATGACCGGGTCCTGAAGAATCGAATGAAAGAGAAAGGTCGAACAGCGTGCGGGCTGATCCCCTTCGACCCTGAAGTCAGGATTCATGGTATCTGGGGCAAAGATGTAGCGAATCTTCTGGAGAGCCGCATCGCTGGGGGATAGCAATCCCTCCTCAAGAGCGGTGTCAATAAACTGGAAACTCATGCAATCGTGGGCGAGCACGGGAACGCTCATCAGAATCAGGCAAAAGCCCAGAATGCGGTAGACAGGAAAGCGCATGATATTCCCTTCGTTGGGGCAGAACAAGCCACAGGCTTTCCGTGCGGAGAGCCGGAACCTCCCGATTTTACCACGAATGAGGGGCCCAGTTCAACGCAGGCGGCTGCGATACCGGCGGTGATAGGCCTTCAGGCGCTGGAGCATCTGCCTTTCACGCCCCCTTGCGGGGCCTCGGTAGGCGAGCCTTTCCATCAGTTGCAGCATCCCTTTTGCATCCCGAAGACTCACGGATTCGGAGGCGGCTCCCCGGGGGCCCATGTTGTGATAGTTCTCCAGGGCCAGAGCCAGGGCGCAGGATGGGTGTCCCGCAAGCTGAAAGAGGCTGGCCTCGCAGGCCCCTCCCGGCATGAGAGCCCGCTGGAAGCGGAATCCGGATTCCTGCTTTTGCAGCTCTTCGGCGCTTTCACTGAGCCAGCGGGTGAGGGAATCGTCGAAGACACTCATTCGATCCCCGA
Source organism: Candidatus Krumholzibacteriia bacterium (assembly GCA_030748535.1). Taxonomy (NCBI): domain Bacteria; phylum Candidatus Krumholzibacteriota; class Candidatus Krumholzibacteriia; species Candidatus Krumholzibacteriia bacterium. Next base: position 23,978 of record JASMLU010000016.1, on the reverse strand, counting down.
CCCGGATGACCGGGCCAGCCCCGATTTTGAAAGAGGGCAATTCCCGGCTGGTTTCCATGACCAGCAGGGGCAGTTTACGGGGGAGAAGTTTCCCCTCGACGACTTCCATTGCTCCGACAAAACCGACTTCTTCGGCCACGGTAAAGAGACCGTAGACATGGGCTTTCCGGCCACTGGAAACAAGTCGGTCCATGAGGGCGAGAATCAGTGCGGCACTCAACTGGTTGTCCAGGGCGCGAGCACGAATGCGGCCCCCTTTCAGGGACAGCTCGGGAAGATCAAAGCTGCCCCAGTCTCCGACCCTCGTCTTTGCATCGCAGTAGACATGGAGAAGAGTCTCCTCTTTCCTGCGGTCCTTGGACATGAGAAGGGAATAGGTTTTCGCAGAATAGGGCCCGTCTTCGCCATAGAGAAGAATCGAGGAGTTGCGAAGGGTCTTCTCGTTCACTCCCCCGAGAAGTTGAAGCCGTGCGTGACGACCGCGGGTCTTGATGACCTCAAAGCCGGGATGATCCATGTGGCAGGTGAAGGCAAAAGGAAAGCTCTTTGCGCCTGGATTTCGATACTCGATCAAGAGGTTCCCGGCCCGGTCCTCCCGGAGACGAAGTCCCCGCTCCCTGGCGAATGCCCTGACTCTTTCTGCGACAAGCTCTTCGTGGAAGGGCGCAGTAGGGATGTTGAGGATTTCTTTCAGCCAGGCATTCAAGGAACGGGACATGCTTCCCCTTTCGTTCCGGCGACTCTATCCCGCGTCGAAGGTGCTGGCAAGTCCCCGCTTGCATTCCTGACCCATCTGCACTAAATTCTTCCCGGCTCGGAGAACCGTGCCCCAGCACCCGTTTCCTTTAAAACGATCCAGAGAGGTCGAAAAGGGAGGGACCTATGAAAAGCAAAGCGGAAGTTCCCGGCCAGAAAATGGCAGGGGCTTTTTTTTGCCTGAATCCAGGGCTCTCCCCGCATCAACAGCCGGGAGGGAGTCCTGATGCCCACTGAAAGTCCCACACAATTTCGCCAGAAAGCCGTCTTGCTGAGTCCGGAGCAGGTACACCGGGCGATCAAGCGAATGACCCATGAGATTCTCGAGAGGAACTCCCGGATCGAGGATCTCGTGATTCTCGGCATTCGCACCCGGGGCATTCCTCTGGCCGAACGAATTGCCGCCTACTTGGCCAGCATCGAAGGGGGCGGGCAGGTTCCGACCGGAAGCCTGGACATTACCTTCTACCGCGATGACCTGCGCACCGTGGGACCACAACCGGAGGTCGGTGAGACTCGCATTCCCGTGGACATCAGCGGAAAGCAAGTGATTCTGGTGGACGATGTTCTCTACACGGGGCGCACGGTGAGAAGCGCCATGGACGAGATCATGGACTATGGCCGCCCCGCTTCCATCCAGCTTGTCTCCCTGATCGACCGTGGACACAGGGAACTTCCCATCCGGGCGGACTATGTCGGCAAGAACGTGCCGACCAGCAGTCGCGAGACCGTGGAGGTTCTTATCGAGGAGATCGACGGCCGGGACGAGGTTCTTCTGATGGAGGTGGACCAATGAGCTTCCAGCAGCAACACCTTCTCGATCTTGAAAGTCTCTCTTCCAGTGAAATCCTGCACATTCTCGACACGGCCGAGAGCTTTCTCGAGGTCAGCGAGAGGGAAATCAAGAAGGTTCCCACGCTTCGCGGCTTTACCGTGGTGAATCTGTTTTTCGAAAACAGCACCCGCACGCGGGTCAGCTTTGAACTGGCGGAAAAACGACTCAGTGCTGATGTGGTCAACTTCAGTGCTTCGACCAGTTCCGTTCGCAAGGGCGAAACCCTCCTGGACACGGTGGAGAATCTTCTCGCCATGAAGATGGACATGATCGTAATGCGGCACGGTGCCAGTGGCGCGGCCAAGTATCTGTCCGAGCGGGTTCCTGCGAGCGTCATCAATGCGGGAGACGGGACGCACGAGCATCCTACTCAGGGCCTTCTGGATCTGATGACCATGAGGCAGCAGCTGGGGGAACTTGAGGGAAGAAAGGTCGTGATTCTGGGCGACATTCTTCACAGTCGTGTCGCAAGAAGCAATATTCAGGGACTCCGGAAACTGGGAGCAGAGGTCGTTCTCTGCGGGCCGCCCACCTTCATCCCTCCGGGCATGGAGGATTTGGGGGTCAAGGTGGAATTCGATCTTGAGTCGGCCATCAAGGGTGCGCATGCCCTGAACATTCTTCGCATCCAGAAGGAAAGGCAGGAGGCAGGCTTTCTGCCAAGCCTCCGGGCCTATGCCAGAGACTGGCAGGTTCAGTCCCGCCATCTGTCCCTTCTTGATCAGGAGGGAATCATCATGCATCCGGGGCCCATGAACCGGGGAGTGGAAATCAGCCCCGAAGTGGCAGACGGTGATCGATCGGTCATTCTCCAGCAGGTTACTAATGGAGTCGCCGTTCGAATGGCGGTTCTCTACCTGCTCAGCCAGGCGCGTCGGAACGCGCCCGCAGAGACGCAAGAAACCCTGAGCATGGAGGTGGGCGCATGAAGAACTGGCTGGAAGTTAGCAGCATGGATCGCTGGTGGGTGGACAATGTGAAAGTGGTCGATCCTGTGGCCGACCGGGTTTTCGATGGCTCGCTCTGTGTTCAGGATGGTCTCATTGCGGAGCTTCGTGAAGGCCCGGCGCCGGAAGATGCTCCCCGTCTCGATGGAGAGGGTCTCCACCTCGCCCCGGGTCTGGTGGACCTTCATGTTCACCTTCGTGAACCGGGCTTCGAAGAAAAGGAAACGATCGAGTCGGGCAGCCGTTCCGCCGCTCGTGGCGGAGTGACCACACTTTGTGCCATGCCCAATACCAATCCAGTCTGCGATGATGGCCCCCGGGTGTCCTACATCCTGGAACGCTCGGCGCAGGCCGGTTTTGCAAAGGTGCTTCCCGTGGGAGCCATTACCCGGGGCAGTGAGGGCCGGGAACTGGCGGATCTCGGGGAGATGCACTACGAAGGAGCCTGTGCCTTCAGCGATGATGGGCGACCGGTCAGTGATTCGGGAGTGATGCGAAGGGCCATGGAACTGGGAAGAACCTGGGACGCACTCATAATGAGTCACAGCGAGGAGCGAAGCTTGTCAGAGGGAGGGCAGGTTCACGAGGGAGCCATGTCGGCGAAACTGGGTCTCGAGGGGATTCCCCGGGAGGCAGAGTCCATTGCGGTGGATCGGGAGGTCAGGCTGTCTCGTCTTACGGGTGCCCGCTTGCATCTCTGCCACCTCTCGAGTGGATCCTCGGTGGAAATCCTCCGCCGCGCCAAGGCCGATGGCCTGAAAGTGACCGGAGAGACGACTCCCCACTATCTTCTTCTGGATGACTCGGCCATTGAAGGCTACGACACTCACAAGAAGATGAACCCCCCGATTCGTGAGAAGAGCGATCAGGAAGCACTGGTCGCGGGGCTTTGCGATGGAACACTCGATGCTGTCGCCACCGACCATGCGCCACATACGGAGATTGAGAAAAATGTGGAATTCGCCTACGCTCCCTTCGGCGTGATCGGTCTGGAGACCAGCCTGGCCGCCGTGCTGACCCGTCTTTACCATTCGAAGCTGATGGAACTTCCCCGGGTCCTGGCGCTGATGAGCAGCCGCCCCGGTGCCATCCTCGGTGGGAATGCCGGAAGTCTGGAGCCAGGAAGTCCTGCGGATCTCTGTCTCTTTGACCCGGAGGAAGAATGGCTTGTGCGGGCAGAGGACATGGCATCGCGCTCCAGAAACACGGCCTTTGAGGGAATGACCCTGCGGGGCCGGGTTCGGGCGACCTTCCTCAACGGCAGTCCGGTTTACCGTCGCACAATGGACGAAGGGAAAGAGAATGAGGTGTTTACTCCCGCAAAAAGGATGCAGGAAAGCGCGTCCTGAAGTTCAGGGTTTGATTCTGCTCGCCATCCTCCTGTTTTCGGTGGTGGGCTGCGCCTATTTCAATACCTTCGCCAATGCCCGCCAGGCCTTTCGCAAGGCAGAGGAAGCAGCACTCGATAGAAACGGAAACCTCAGCAGTGCGGCTCGTCGCGACTACGACCAGTGTGTCAGGAAATGCCAGAAGCTTCTCGACGAATATCCCGAGAGCAAGTGGGCCGATGATGCCCTCTTTCTCATGTCCCGCGCCTTCTTCAATAAAAAGGAATACGGTCGTTGTCTTCGGCGTCTGAATGAACTCCGGGAGAGATTTCCGGAGCATCCCTTTCAAGAGGAAGGGCTCTTCATGCGAGGTGTCTGCTATCTCGAGCGGGATGATGAGAGCCGGGCCATCACAGAACTGGAACGACTTGAGGAGGAGTTTCCCAAAAGTGACTTCCTTGCCGAAGGGATTTACCGCATTGCAGAGGCCGAGTTTCGTCTGAACAACTGGGAAGCTGCGATCGAAGCCTACGGCCGCCTTCTCTCCCGTTTCAAGAAAAGTGAATGGAACGACTTGTCCCGCATGCAGCGGGCGAAGTCCTGGCAGAAGCTCGGCCAAACGAAAGAAGTTCTTCTTGAGACCGAGGCTCTGGACGAAGTGGGAGTGGACCGGGGCATTGTCTTTGAGGGACAGGTTCTGCGCGTGGAGACGCTTCTTGAAATTGGCAGTTTGCAGGAAGCCGATTCCCTTCTTCGGGACCTGGAAAAGGTGGCGGAGAATTTCCAGTCCAGGGGTCCGGTTCTTCTCTTGCAATCCCGTGTACTTGAAGGGGAGGAAGACCTCGAGGGCGCGGTCACCATTCTCGAGAATGTCATCACCGAGTTTCCCCGCAGTCTTTCTTCCTCGGAAGCCTGGTATCGCATTGGACTGATTCGTCAGATTCGCGAAGGTCGACTGGAAGAGGCGGCAGAGGCTTTCGGGAAGTCCATGGCGGAAACATCGGGCAGCATTTTCGGGGGGCTGGCGGCCAGCCGAAAGGTGGCACTTGAGGAATTCATAAAGGCCCGGGAAACCATGAGCGATGCCGAGGGCGACTCTTCCGCTGCGGAGGCCCGCTTTCGTCTGGCCGAGAACCAGTTTCTGCGTCTTGAGGATTCGGAGAGCGCGCTTCAGGAATACGAAAGCCTTCTTCGCGATTTCCCCGACAGCCCCTGGGCGGAGAAAGCCGCCTTCGCCCGATGTTACCTGTATCGATATGTCTTTGCAGACACGAGTGCTGCCCTGGAGGCAAGCGAGGAGCTTCTGGAGAACTATCCAGATTGCGAAGCCGTGGACTGGGTGAAAAACTGGAAGCAGGAACTGTCTCCATGACACAGCCATTGCGAGCAGTCTTTCTGGAGGCAGGGGTTCTTTCCTGCAAAAGGGACGGGCTCTACCATCAGCTTCTGCTCGAAAACCCGGGACTTCCGGAGTCGGGCCCCGGTTCTTTCTCCATGCTGAGAGTCCCCGGCGATCCCTCTGCATCCCTGCTTCGCCCCATGAGTCTTCTCGACTGTGGAGGCTCCCTTCGCTTCCTGTTCAAGCCCGTCGGGCGAATGACCCGGCAAATGACCCTGCTGAAGGAGGGGGACTCCGTTCAGGTCTTTGGTCCCCTGGGAAACAGTTTCCGCGAAACTTCCGCTTCTTCGGTCCTGATTGCGGGTGGGGTCGGACTGCCTCCGATTCACTTTCTCTCCCGGCGGCTGTCGGGGTCTGGATTGGCGCACCGGATGATTCTGGGGTTCAACCATGCGGAGGAAATACCCCGGGACCTGCTTTCAGAACTGACTGTGAAGCCGGAGATCTGCACCCTGGATGGCTCGGAAGGCTTTTCGGGGAACCCTGTGGAGTGTCTTCTTGCAAGCCGTGGCGACGAAGCGCTGCTCCTGCAGGCCTGCGGCCCTCTTCCCATGCTGAAAGCCCTTGCTGAATCTGCGGGAGAGGAAGATCAAGTGGAGCTTTCTCTCGAAGAGCGAATGGCCTGTGGAGTCGGTGCCTGCAGATCCTGTGTGGTTCCCGTGGAAATCGATGGCCTTCGCTCCCAGTTGACCGTTTGCCGGGAAGGTCCGGTTTTTGAAGGGCGGACGCTCTTCAGAAAGGAAAAGCATGCGGGATCTTCAAACTGAAGCGGGCGGGCTGAAGCTTCGCAACCCCCTGATCGCAGCTTCCGGCTGCTTCGGATACGGTCTCGACTACGATCCCCTGCTTCCTCCCGAGACCTTTGGCGCCATCGTGACAAAGACCATCACTCCGATGCTCCGTGCCGGGAACCCCGTGCCCCGAATCCGGGAAACCGCTTCGGGTATCTTGAACTCCATCGGCTTGGAGAATGTGGGTCTGGAGAGGTTTCTCTCGGACAAACTCCCTGCTCTCATGGAAAGAGACCTGACTCTGGTGGTTTCCATTTCCGCAGGCACTGTCGGGGAATTCGCCGACATGGCAGAGCGTCTGGCCAAAGAGAATCAGGTGGCGGCTCTTGAACTGAATCTCAGTTGTCCCAATGTCGCAGCTCATGGTCGCAATTTCGCTACGGATCCGGAGCAGGTTTCGGAGATCTGCCGGGCCGTGCGACCCGTCTTTGAAGGCCCGGTCTGGGTGAAGCTTACACCGAATGTGACCGACATTGTTTCCGTGGCCCGTGCTGCGGAGGAGTCTGGAGCCGATGCTGTAACGGCCATCAACACACTTCTGGGAATGGACATTGATCTTGCGACCGGCAAAAGCCCCTTTGCCAACGGAGTCGCCGGTCTTTCCGGGCCGGCCATTCTGCCGGTGGCACTGGCCGCTGTCTGGAGAATCCGACAGGCGCTGGAGATTCCGGTCATCGGGGTCGGGGGAATTGCCACGAGCGAGGATGTTCGCAAGTTCCTCCATGCAGGAGCCAGTGCCGTACAACTGGGAAGCTCGATATTCATGGATCCCCGGAGCCCATTCCGAATTCTGGATGAACTTTCCTCCCGGGATGATCTTGCCTGAAGCCGAAAGGAAGCCGATGGACCTGTCGCAAAGACTGATCGTGGCCCTTGACTTTCCCACTGCCGACGAGGCCCGGGCCCTTGCCGACAGGCTCGCTCCCCTTTCGCCGGGACTGAAGCTGGGGCTGGAACTTTTCACGGCCGAAGGCCCGGCACTGGCCCGGGAGATTGCCGCCCGCGGAGAACTTTTCCTGGACCTCAAGTACCATGACATTCCCAATACGGTGGCCCATGCGGTGTCCCGGGCCTGCACTCTCGGTGCATCCATGATGAACCTTCACATGTCGGGCGGAGAAGAAATGGTGCGGGCCGCGGTGAAGGCTCGCGACGATGCCGGGCCCGCGAAGCTGATCGGCGTGACGATTCTGACCAGTCTGGATGACCGGGATCTATCGCAAAGCTGGGGTGTGCCGCTCGATGCTTCTGCCCTCGCTCTTCGCATGGCGGAACAGGCAAGGGACTGGGGGCTCGATGGCGTGGTGGCATCGGCCCGGGAAGCGGCGGCCATTCGAAAAGCCTGTGGCGATGATTTCCTGATTGTCACTCCTGGCATTCGCCCGGCGGGTGCAGACAGCGGAGACCAGAAGCGTGTCCTGAGTCCTTCGGAGGCTCTGCGTCAGGGAAGCAGCCATCTGGTTGTGGGTCGCCCGATACGGAATGCCGAAGATCCCCTGCTTGCTGCCCGAGCGATTTTGGATGACATGGCGGCAGTTCTCGCTTAGGAAGGAATCATGAAAGAAGAAGTTATCCTCTCTGCCCTGCGGGAAACGGGGGCCATGCTCGAAGGACATTTCCTCCTGAGCAGCGGGCTTCATAGTGACCGTTACTTCCAGTGTGCCCGACTTCTGGCCCGCACCGACTATGCCGCACTTTGCGGCAGGGCGATCGCAGAGAAGCTGACCGATAAGCCGGATCTTGTCATCAGTCCCGCCATGGGCGGAATCGTGATCGGGCACGAAGTGGCTCGCACTCTCGGGATTCCCTTTCTCTTTACAGAAAGAGAGGAAGGGAAGATGAAGCTGCGTCGCTTTGACTGGCCCCGGGGAGCAAGGGTGGCCATTGTCGAGGATGTGGTGACCAGTGGGGGAAGCCTGATCGAGACGGCAGAACTGGTCCGCCATCACGGCTGCGAGGTGATGGCCACGGCCGCCATCGTGGATCGAAGTGGCGATCGTTCCCCGGACTTCGGCGCTCCCTTTCTTTCCCTCTTGCAGGCAGAAGTAAAAACCTGGGATGAGGCGCAGTGCCCGCTTTGTGCGGCCGGTTCGGAAGCCGTCAAGCCCGGCAGCCGGGACCTTCTGGAGCGTAAAGGATGATTCCCTTGCTGGAGGGCCCCGCAGGGGCGGTCTCGGTCTTTGCCCTGAGCTATCTGGGGATCATCCTCTGGAAGCGACAGAAGACGAAACTGCTGTGGGCGGGCGTTCTTCTCGCCTTTCTCTTCGGCCGAAACCTGATGCCTCTCTCCGAACTCGTCCATTCCATCAACTGGAATGTGATGGGGATCTTTGCCGGCACGCTGGTCGTGGCGGAGCTTTTCATTCTGAGCCGAGTGCCGGAACTGCTGGCCGATACCTTTGTGAACCGTTCGAAATCCGTGGGTGCCGCTCTTTTTGCCATTGCCGTGATGACGAGCCTGCTCTCGGCCTTTATCGAAAACGTGGCCACGGTTCTGATCGTGGCGCCCATCGCTCTTGTGATCAGCCGGAAGTTGAAGATCAACCCCACGATCTTCATGATCGGCATTGCCGTCAGTAGCAACCTGCAGGGAACGGCAACCCTGATCGGTGACCCCCCGAGCATGATTCTCGCAGCGGCCATGAAGATGGACTTCAACGATTTCTTTTTCATGAAAGGCGCAGATGGAATCGTGCGCCCGAGCATTTTCTTCGCCGTGCAATTCGGGGCCCTGGCGAGCTACGGTATTCTCTGGCTCTTCTTTCGGAAACACCGGGAGAAGCCGGACAAGGTGGAGCCGATTCAGGTCAGCACCTGGACTCCTACCTGGATACTGACCCTGATGGTTCTGGGTCTGGCGCTCTCGGGTCTTTTCGACCCGGAGTTCCGCTACGGCGCAGGAGTGATCAGCATGCTGGCCGCTGTCGGTAGCGTCCTCTGGTATCGACGAAGGGATCCCTCGGAAACGAAGGCTCTTCTGAAGCGCTACGACTGGGACACGACCTTCTTCCTTGCCGGTGTATTCGTGATGGTGGGGATCGTGGAAAGAAGCGGTGCCCTGGAAAGCCTTGCACACACTCTCTCGGGAGTGGTGGGGGACAGTCCGATGAAAGCCTTTCTTGCCATTGTCTGGATCTCTGTGGCCCTGTCCGCAGTGATTGACAATGTGCCCTACATCACGGCAATGATTCCCGTGGCTCTTGGCATGTCATCGGTTCTGGGCATTGATCAGAACCTGCTCGTCTTCGGCCTTCTTATGGGAAGTTGTCTGGGCGGGAACATCACCCCCGTTGGAGCCAGCGCAAACATCACGGCCATGGGGATTCTCCGCAGGGAAGGCTATCATCCCGGCTTCGGAGAGTTTATGAAACTTGGCTTGCCTTTCACCATCGTAGCAACCGCCGCGGGAACGGCCTTTGTCTGGTGGATCTGGTCCTAGGAGGAACATGAGTCGCATCCGTGAATTCGATGAGTTTCGCGAGAAGATGAACGAGATCATTCTGGGAGAAAAGAACCGGGCCATCACTCGCATGTTCGGCGTGGATACCCTGAGCTACCAGGACGGGGCACTGGACCGGAAGACCAAGGAAATGCTGGGTCTTTCGGCCTCCATGGTGCTCCGTTGCGATGACTGCATCCTCTATCATCTTCGCAACTGCCATGAACTGGGAGTGAGTCGCGCGGAACTCTTCGACATATTCAGCGTTTCCCTGACCGTGGGGGGAACGATTGTGGTTCCCCATCTTCGTCGCGCGGTGGCCGTTCTGGAAGAACTGGAAAACGCTTCCCGCGATTGACTCCCGGCTCCTGCTTGCCTAGGATAGCTTCATGCGAAAGGAATGATCATGAAAGTCCTGATTACTGGCATTACCGGTTTTGCGGGAAGCCACCTGGCCGACTATCTTCTGTCCGAGCAGCCCGATGCCGAGGTTTTCGGCATCTACCGCTGGCGAAGCCGACAGGAGAACATCACGCAGCTGGAAGGCCGGGTGAGTCTGCACGAGTGCGACATTCGCGATGCCACCGCTTGCCGTGAGGTGCTGGAGGAAATCCGGCCCGACCGGGTCTTCCATCTGGCCGCCCAGAGTTTTGTGCCGACAAGCTGGAAGGCACCCCAGGAGAGCCTGAGTACGAATATCCTCGGGCAGTTGAATCTCTTTGAGGCGATCCGAAAGGCCGACCTGGATTGCCGGATCCAGATTGCCGGTTCCAGCGAGGAATACGGACTGGTTCATCCCGGGGAAGTTCCCATCCACGAGGACCAGCCTCTGCGTCCACTTTCTCCCTATGCCGTGAGCAAAGTGGCTCAGGACACACTGGCCTACCAGTACTTCCAGAGCTTCGGCATGAAGACCATTCGCACAAGGGGATTCAATCACACGGGGCCGAGGCGCCCTTCCGTCTTTGTCTGCAGTGATTTCGCCCGGCAGGTCGTGGAAATCGAGATGGGCCTGCGTGATCCGGTGATCCGGGTCGGCAACCTGGAAGCACGCCGGGACTTTACCGATGTAAGGGACACGGTTCGTGCCTACTGGCTTGCCCTGGAAAAGGGAGAGCCCGGCGAGGTCTACAATGTCTGCACGGGAAGGAGTTGGTCCATTCAGGAGATTCTCGACAAGTTGCTGGACTTGGCCGGTGTGGAAGTTCGCGTGGAGAAGGATCCTGCGAGAATGCGTCCGAGCGATGTCCCCCTGCTCGAAGGAGATGCCAGTAGACTGAAAGAGGCCACAAACTGGGAGCCGGTGATTCCCTTTGAACAGACGCTCTCCGATCTGCTGGATGACTGGCGACAGAAACTTGCACTGAGCGGGAGCGCTCTCTCTTGAAGATTCTTCTGACCGGCATTGCGGGATTTGTCGGACGGCATCTGGCGCTGTCCCTTCGGGACCTCGGCCATGAGGTCTGCGGGACGGATCTTCCCGGCCAGATTCCTGTCCCGGGTTTCGAGGTGAAGGAACTGGATCTTAGCAGGGAGGATCCCTCTCCCATGCTTCGGGAGATTCGCCCCGACGCGGTGGTTCATCTTGCCGCACAAAGTTCTCCGGCTCGTTCCCTGAAGGACCCCCGGGCTACCTTCGAGTCCAATGTCACCGGAACCCACCGTCTTCTGGAAGCCATGAGGGAGAGTTGCCCCGACACCAGACTGCTCTTTGTCGGCAGTGCCGATGTTTATGGTAGCAGCGACTCGGCTCACTCCGAGGACGATCCTCTCGAACCCGGCAATCCCTATGGCGCCAGCAAAGCGGCCGGTGAGATGCTGGTTCTCCAGTACGCCCGTACCTGGTCCCTGCCCTGGTTTGCGACCCGCAGTTTCCCGCATTCCGGCCCGGGTCAGTCGACGGACTTTGTGCTTCCGGCTTTTGCAAAACAGATTGCCGAAGCGGAAGCAGGTCTCCGGGAGCCGCGGATTCTTGTAGGCAACCTGCAGGCCCGCCGCGACTGGCTGGACCTGAGGGATGTCCTCTGTGCTTACGAGCTTCTTCTGGAAAAGGGGCAGCCCGGCGAGGTCTACAACGTCTGTTCCGGGCAGGCTCATTCGGTGCGAGAGGCTCTGGACTATTTCGTTTCCCGTTCGAAACTTCCCCTTGAAATCGTCGAAGACCCTTCCCGGCTTCGCCCGGTGGATCTTCCCCTTCTTCTCGGTGACTATTCCCGTCTTCAGGAAGCAACGGGCTGGACCCCGCAGTTTTCATTCAGCGAGATGCTCGAAAGGGTCTTGAGCTACTGGAAAGAACACGCAGTGAAGGAGAAAACCAAATGAGCAGGACCCTGGTGATAGGTACAGGTTATGTGGGGCTGGTTTCGGGTGCCTGCATGGCGGACTTCGGCAATCGGGTGACCTGTTACGACATAGCACAGGACAAGATCGATACGCTGAACCGGGGCGAAGTCTCCTTTTACGAACCGGGGCTTGAGGACCTGGTGCGCAGGAATGTGGATGCGGGCCGCCTTTCCTTTTCCAGCGACCTTGTTGAAAGTGTCGAGTCTGCTGTTGCGATCTTCATCGCAGTGGGAACCCCGGAGAGGGAAGATGGCAGCGCAGATCTCGATGCCGTTTTTTCGGTGGCCCGGGACATTGGTCGCAACCTGAAGGGCTACAAGATCGTGGTGCAGAAGAGCACGGTTCCCGTGGGAACCACCCGTCGCGTCGGGGAAATCATGAGGGAAGAGGCCGGCCCGGATGCGGACTTCGACCTGGTGAGCAATCCGGAGTTCCTGCGAGAAGGGTCTGCGATCAATGACTTCATGCGCCCGAATCGCGTGGTGCTGGGCTTCGACGGTGATCGTGCGCGCGAGGTCGTGAAGGAAATCTATCGGCCTCTCTACCTCAATGAGACTCCCGTCCTGGCGACAAGCCTGGAGACAGCGGAGATGGTGAAATACGCGTCCAACGCTTTTCTGGCCGCCAAGATTTCCTTCATCAATGAGGTGGCCGAGTTCTGTGAGAAAGTGGGAGCGGATGTGCAGGTCGTTGCCCGAGGCATGGGGATGGATCAGCGCATCGGCTCGAAGTTCCTGCACGCCGGGGCAGGCTTCGGAGGATCCTGTTTCCCAAAGGATACACAGGCACTCCTTCATATGGGGACGGAGTCCGGGGTGAAGATGGGTCTCGTTCGTGCGGCGATTGAAGCGAACGAGCGGCAGCCTCTTCGGGCGGTGGAGAAAATGCTCCGTCTTTCCGGAGGCAGCGTTGACGGGCTGCGCATCGCTGTTTTAGGCCTGAGCTTCAAGCCGAACACCGATGATGTGCGGGATGCAGCGGCACTGAAGATTATAGAAGGTCTGGAGAAGGCCGGAGCCACCGTTTGCGCCTTTGACCCGGTTGCTTCTAAAAACGCCCGCCTTGCGAAACCGGACCTCGAACTGGCGGATTCCCTTTTCGGCTGCATCGAAGGGGCTGATGGCCTCGTCATCGCGACAGAGTGGAACGAGTTCCGGGTTCTGGATCTTGAGAAAGTGGCCCGCCTGATGGCCAATCCCCGTGTGGTGGACTGCCGCAATATCTATCGAAGAAAACAGATGGAGTCCCTGGGCTTTGCCTATGCCTCCTTCGGACGCGAACAGGACGAGTCGTGAAAGTTCTCGCGGTCGTAGGTGCAAGGCCGAACTTCATGAAGCTGGCCCCAGTTTTGAGGGCCATGAGAGGTTTTGAAGGAGTGGTCATGAGACTCCTCCTTGCTTGACCTCCCTGCCGTGGAGACCTAAGATCGGCGCATGGAAAAACTACGGATTGCCTATCGGAAAAACCGCGTCATGGAAGAGGCTGCCCACTACCTGAAGGACAGCATCCTTGAGTCCTCCAGAGATCTGGAAGTGGAACTCTTGTCTGTGGAAGCAGAGTTGCAGTATTCCCCTGAAGATCCTGAGTCCTATATCAAGGAACTGGAAGAGGCGCTGCAGGCCAGGAAAGCGGATCTTGCCGTCCACCTTCTCAAGGAAATCCCGGTTTCCCTTCCCAAAAAGATCGAGCTGAAGTCCGTTAGCGAGCGGATCACACCTTTCGACGCCTTCATCTCCGACGATTACACCTTTCTGGACGAGTTGCCGGAGGGTGCGAAACTGGGAGTCAGTCACTCGCGGCAGTCGACCCAGTTGGGCTTGTTTCGCTCGGATCTGGAGTTCGTGGAATTACATGGCTCGGTCGACAGTCGCATACAGCAGATGAAGAGCCGAAACCTCGGCGGGCTGATCCTGGGCGCAGAAAGCCTTGAGCGACTCGGAATGCAGGAGTCGGTGTCGGAAATGGTGGTGGGGAACATTCTTTTGCCCAGCCCCGGCCAAGGCTGTCTTGGTATTTTGGGGCTTCGCAGGAACGAGAACTGGAATGAACTTCTCGAGACAGTGGGCGACCACACCAGCCGGGTGGAGACCATTGCAGAGCGCGCCTTCCTTGCGAGAATGGGAGACAACCCGGAGCTTCCGGTCGCAGCACTTGCTGCCATGGATTCCTCCGAACTGATTATCGAGGGTTTTGTCGCAAGCAGTGACGGGGAACGCTCGGCGCGAGACATCGTAAGAGGGAAACCGAAATTCGCCGAAGAACTGGGGAACAAGTTGGCCCTCTTGTTGACCGCAAGCCTCGGAGACACATCCTCGGTCGCCGAAGAGTCCTGAGTACCCGCGACTTTCACTCCATGATCGAAGGCAGGAGTCATGCTCGATCGCAAGTTCATCCGAATGAATCCAGAAGATGTGCGTAAGGCCATTGCGGATAAGCGGGAAAGCGCAGAACTGGACCGCTTTCTGGAACTGGACGCAAGGCACCTCGATATCCTGCGCAAGGCGGAGGATCTCAAGGGAGAGCGCAATCGCGCGAGCGAAGAAATCAACCGGATGAAGAAGTCGGGAGAGGACTGCACGGAAGCGATTACGAAGACTCGCGAGCTGTCCAGAGAGACCAAGGAACTGGACGCACAGAGAGCCGCGCTGGAAGAAGAGCTTCTGGAAGTCCACCTCACGATTCCCAACATGCCTCACGAATCGGTTCCTCGTGGTGGCGAGGAAGACAATGAACTGGTTCGCAGTTGGGGTGAGATTCCCGGGGAGGGGGAGTTCGAAAGAAAGCCTCACTGGGAGATCGGAGAGGAACTGGGGGTTCTGGACATTGAGCGCGGCTCCAAGGTGGCCGGTAGCGGTTTTCCGGTCCTGATGGGAGGCGGTGCCCGGCTCGAGCGTGCGCTGATCAACTTCATGCTCGATCTTCACCGGGAGAACGGTTTTCTGGAAGTCTGCCCGCCCCTGATGGTCAATGATGATGCTGCCCGGGGCACCGGCCAGTTGCCGAAGAGCGCCGATCAGATGTACCGGACGGCCATCGAAGGTCTCTGGCTCATTCCCACATCCGAGGTTCCGCTCACGAACCTCTATGCAAACGAGATTCTGGACGGAGACCGTCTTCCCATTGCACTGCAGGCCTTTACTCCATGTTTCCGGCGGGAGGCGGGCGCCCACGGGAAGGACACCCGCGGGCTTCTGAGGGTTCATCAGTTCGACAAGGTGGAGATGGTCAAGTTTGTGGAACCGGAGACCAGTTTCGAGGAACTGGAAAGTCTGGTCAATGAGGCGGAGAAAGTTCTACAGGCTCTGGAGATTCCCTATCGGGTTTTGACCCTTGCTTCGGGTGACCTCTCCTTTGCGGCATCGAAATGCTACGATCTCGAAATCTGGTCGCCGGGAGTCAAGCGTTGGCTGGAGGTGTCGAGTGTTAGCAACTTCACCGACTTCCAGGCCCGCCGGGCGAACATCCGCTATCGTCCGGCGAAGGGGGAAAAGCCCGCCTTCCTGCACACGCTCAATGGCAGCGGCGTGGCCCTCGCGCGTCTGATGGCCTGCCTTCTGGAGACGGGACAGCGGGCTGACGGAAGAGTGAACATTCCTGAGGCTCTTCGCCCCTGGATGGGTGGCCTGGAGTTTCTGGAGCGTGAGGAGGTCTTTCCCTGATTGGTCGCGGCTTCATGTCCAGCGAGCGGATTCGCCTGATCATCCGCGCTTACTTTCTTGTCGGGAGCATCCTGCTCCTTCTGCTTGCGGTTCTCTATATTCGCTCTCTTAGCGAAGAGGCTCGCGAGGAATCCAACTTCAGCGCTCACTCGATCAGCGGCATGGTGGCTCTTGCGCTTCAGGCCGAAGAGGACGAGCTCTTTTATGACCGCCTTCGTTCCCTTCTCGATGAGGTGGCCGAGGAAGCTCCTTTTCCCCTGATCATAACCGATGTAAAGGGTCGGCCCCTGTTCTGGGAAGGGGTGCCGGGGATCCCCGTCGAGAAAAAACCCGACTTCGAAAATCTACGGGGAATGGATCTGAACAATCCACCCAGCGAAGAGATGGCGACCCTGATTACTTTGGCCCGGGAGTTCCGGCACGAGGGACAGGCTCTTGTCTACTTCTCGCCGGTGGGCAAGCGGCGAGTGCAGGGCTATGTCTGTTACGGGGAAAGCAACCTGGCGGAAAGGCTGCGCCGCGGGATTGTCGTCCAGCTTCTGATCTTCCTTCTCTTTCTGGTCACGGGAACCCTCGGCTTCTTTCTGGTGAAGCGTTTCGAGCAGGAGAGTGTCTGGGTGGGTCTTGCCAAGGAGACGGCTCATCAGATGGGAACGCCTCTTACAAGCCTGCTGGGCTGGATTCATCTGGGGCAGGCAAGGGTTTCAGAAATGGAGTCCGCCGGGGGAGTGGAGGAGACATTTCGCGAGATGGGCCACGATGTCGAGCGGCTGCAGAAGGTGTCGGACCGTTTCAACAGCATTGGTGGCTCGCCGAATCTCAAGCGGGATGAAATGCGTCCCATTGTCGAGAAGACCGTGGAGTACTTTCGTACTCGACTTCCTCACTACCGTACCCAAGTGGTAATTGAAGAGAGCTACGACGAGGTTCCCATGGTGTCCCTCAATGCGGAGCTTCTCGAATGGGTGGTCGAGAACCTGATCAAGAATGCGCTTGATGCGATTGACAAGGAAGAGGGCAGGATCCAGATTTCCCTGAGCTATCAGGGCAGCTCAAAGTCGGTGGACTTGCATGTCCGTGACAATGGCCGCGGGATTGCATCGGCTTCGCGGCGCAAGGTCTTCCGACCGGGTTTCACTTCCCGTTCGGGCGGCTGGGGATTGGGACTGACTCTCAGTCGTCGCATTGTCGAGGAATATCACGGCGGAGAGCTCTTTCTCCTCGACAGCCATGATGGCCACGGATCCTGTTTTGTCATGCGGCTTCCCGCCTAGGACCGGAGAACGATGAATCAGTCAACACGGCAGAATATCCTGTGGGCAGACGACCAGATCGACCTGCTCAAGCCCCACATTCTCTTTCTGGAGGAGAAGGGCTATGCCGTGGAGGGCGTGGCCAATGGCGACGATGCCCTGGCCCTCATCGAGGAGAAGAACTTCGATCTCCTGCTTCTGGACGAAGTCATGCCGGGGAAGAGCGGGATCGAAACGCTGAGCGAGGTTCGAAAGCTCATGCCTTCCCTGCCCGTAATCATGATCACGAAGAGCGGGGAAGAGAGCCTGATGAATGAGGCTCTTGGCGGGCAGGTCGAGGACTTTCTGGTCAAGCCGGTCAATCCCGTGCAGATTTTTTCTGCCATCAAGCGGCTGTTCGAGGGTCGGAAGATCCAGGAAAGTCAGATGACGCAGAGGTATGTCAGCGACTATCGGCCGATCTCCATGGAAAGCATGGATCTGGTCGACTGGCAGCGGTGGATGGAGGTGAATCGCTTTCTGGTCGACTGGGATCTTCGTCTCGACGAGTTCGAGGATTCGGGACTTGAGCAGACCCACCGGGATCTGCGCAGGGATCTCAATATGACTTTCGGGCGCTATGTGGAAAGCAACTATCCGAAGTGGATGAAGGCTGAGTACCCGGATCGTCCCCTGATGAGCCCCGACATTTTCGGCGATGTGGTTCAGCCCTATATCGAAGCCGGGCGACAGGTCTACTACATCGTGATCGACTGCATGAGGCTCGACCAGTGGAAGGTGATCGAGGATCTTCTCACGCCCTTTTTCAATATCCAGGTGGAGGACTACTTTGCGATCCTTCCCACGGCCACGCCCTATGCCCGCAACTCTCTCTTTGCCGGACTCTGGCCTGATGAGATTGCCGATCAATTGCCTCAGTACTGGCTGGAAGATCCCCGCGAAGAATTGAGCCTGAACCGGTTCGAGCGGCAGTTGATGCAGGAAAAGTTGAAGCGATGCGGGCTCGGGGACCGGAAGTTCAAGTATGTGAAGGTGTCGAATATCTCGGCAGCCAATGAGCTGTATCGGCAGATCGGCAGTTTCCGACAGATTCCCTTTGTGGCCCTGGTCTTCAACTTTCTGGACATTCTGGCGCATGGCAGGAGCCAGTCGGAAATTCTTCAGGAGATCGCTCCCGACGAATCCGCGTTCCGAAGTCTCATGATCTCCTGGTTCCGGCACTCCGCGCTCTTTGATATCCTGAAGTCTCTGGCCCGTTCCGGAGCTCTGGTCGTGCTGACCAGCGACCATGGCTCGGTCTTCTGCCAGCGCTCGGCACTGGTTCAGGGAAACCGCGACACTTCCTCCGGCATTCGCTACAAGTATGGTGACAATCTGGGCTGTGACCCGAAGCAGACCCTGAAAGTCATGAGTCCCCGAGACTGGCATCTTCCCTGGAACCGAAAGACCAAGAACTACATCTTTGCCCGGGAGAACTTCTACTTTGTCTATCCCACGAATTTTCATGACTACGAAAAGCGTTACCGCGGAAGCTTCCAGCACGGAGGGCTTTCCCTCGAGGAGATGATTGTCCCGTGTGCCATCCTCGATCCCAAAGGATAGCTCTTTCCTCTGTGGAGGAGACCGGTCGCTTCGCTCGCGCTCTGGCTGCGGTGGCTGTGGCCGGGGATTTCTTTGCTCTCTATGGCGACCTGGGAACCGGGAAGACCACCTTTAGCGCCGCCTTCTGCTCTGCGCTCGGCATTGACCCCCGGGAGGTGGACAGCCCCAGTTTTGTTCTTCAGAATCGCTACGAAGGGCGCCTTCCCGTTTTCCACTTCGATGCTTATCGCCTGGAGTCCGTGGAGGAACTGTTGGATGCCGGACTTTTCGATGCAGAACTGGAGACGGGGGTTTCGCTTCTTGAATGGGCAGACCGGGCCGAGAGTGCTCTGCCCGAAAATGCACTTCGTTTACGATTTTCGATGAAAGGTGAAGGGCGGGAAGTGATCTTCGAAGATCCCCCCGAGCGTTTCGCAAGCGCCATGGCTTCGGAGGGCTCATGATTCTCGCACTGGATGTTTCCTCCAGCCTGGGCCTGCTGAGTCTGGAAGTGGAAGAGGGACGGATCCTGAGTCGTGTGTCCCTGCGTCCCCGTGAGCATCGTCGCTTTCTGGAGAAGGGACTTTCTGATCTCCAGAAAGAAAGCGGAAGACCCTGGTCCGAACTGGAGCGCGTGGCACTAGGCATCGGGCCCGGTTCCTTTACGGGCCTTCGTGTGGCTCTTGCTACGGCCAAGGGGCTGGTTTTTGGAAGACCGACACCGATCCTGCCTCTCTCCAGTCTTGCGATTCCGGTGGCTGCCTGCGAGTCTGCCCCGATCCTGATTGCCCGCCCCGCCCGCTCCCGAGAGTACTGGTCGGCCTTCTTTGAACCGGGGGCTTCCAAGCCGCTGTTCGAGCAACTTCGCAGGGAAGAGGAACTGGAAGAGTGGCATCGGGAACTGCTTGCCGACTGGCCCGGACTGCGGCTTGTCAATGGCAAGGAGCCGGAGGCGGAACTTCAGTTGCAGGCTCTTGCCCGCCTGGCCCGGAACCCGGAGGGGGAACTTTCCGGATATAATAGAGACCGCCTTCTTCCCCGTTATCATGCAACAGCCTCCGTGACCCGCCCGAAGGGAGAAGAGGCGTGACGCTTCCCCTGGAGTTTACATTCGACTACTCCGAAGGGAAGTGTCAGTGCCTGAGTTACGGCCCGGAGCATGTAGACCGGGTGGTTGCCCTGGAGGAAACCTGTTTTCAGGATCCCTGGAGCCGGGGGCTTCTTGAGGCCGAGGCCCGGCATGCCGAAAAACGATGGAACCTGGTCCTTCTCTGCGAAGACGAGTTGGTCGGCTATGCCCTGCACTGGCAGATGGCTGAAGAACTTCATCTTTTGAACATTGCCATCGAGCCTTCCTGGCGAAGGAAGGGGCTTTCCTCGGGACTGATCCGGACGGTGGCGAAGCTTGCACTGGAGCGGGGCTTTTCCCATATGATCCTCGAGGTTCGCGAGTCCAATGAGGCGGCTCGTGCTCTCTACGAGTCTCTCGGTTTCCTTTACCTGCACCGGCGAAAGGCCTACTACACCGACAGCGGGGAAGATGCTCTGGTGCTCTGGCTTCCCCTGGAAGCGGAAATCAAGGAGGAGGAATGAGACGGGAAATCTTGCCGCTTGATCTTCGGAAGTCCCTGGAGAAGATCCTGCCCCTCTGGCCTTCGGAACTGCCGGCGCGAACCCGGGCGGTCATCCTGGGAAGTGGTCTCGGTCCCGCGGCCGAGGACTTTGAACTCGTCTGGGAGAAGAACTTCGAGGAGCTCGGACTGATTTCTGCCGGCGTGGAGGGGCACAAGGGTCGCCTTCTGCTGACCTCTGCCGGAGAGGTTCACTACCTCTTTCTTCAGGGTCGCCTGCACCGCTATGAAGGTCATCCCGATCGGGAGGTTTTGCTCCCTGCGGCGGCACTTGCCTGCCTTCCTCTGGATTGCGTTCTGGTTACGAATGCAGCCGGAGGGCTCAATCCCGACTTCCAGGCGGGGGACTTCATGCTGATCCGGGATATCCTCAGTTCCCAGTTGGCCGATCCCCTGCGGGGTGGAGAAATCCCGAAGGATTCCGGCCCCCTGCAATTGTACGATGCGGATCTTTCTGCGGACTTGCAGGGTGCAGCGCGAGGCAGTGGGCTTCGCCTGCACGAGGGAGTCCTTCATGTCGGCACGGGCCCCGCCTACGAAACTCTGGCCGAGATGCGAATGGCCCGGGACATGGGTGCCTCGGCGGCCAGCATGAGCACTTTTCCGGAGTCGGTGCTCTTTGCCCGAATGGGCGCAAGAACGGCGGCCATGTCCTGCATTACCAATGTGATCGCAGATTCCCCGGACGAGGAAACCAGTCACGAGGAGGTCGTGGAGGTGGGAGCGTCTGCGGCGGTGGATTTTGCGGGTTTCCTGCGGGAGTGGGCTAGCAAGTAATTGGGAGACAATGACTTGTCGGTTTTAGCCTTCCGCTTTTGATGCCCCTGTTTCCTCCCGGAAAACGGCTTTTTCCCGATAAAGCCTTGCCCGCCACCGCAGTCCCTTCCTATACTTTCCCATCCTGAAAGACACCCGCATTGGATAAGGAATCATGAGCTGGCTGAAAAGAACCCGTAAAGGACTGAAGGACTCCACGCGCGCCAGTCGCAAGGAGATCCCCGATGGCCTGTGGCTGAAGTGCAGTAGCTGCGGGGAGATTCTCTTTCGCCAGGAGTTGGAGAAGAGCCGCTGGGTCTGCTCCAACTGCAAGTTCCACTTTCGGGTAGATGCCTACAGCTACCTGAACTTCCTTCTCGATGAGGGCAGTTTTGAGGAAACCCATCGCGGACTTCGTAGCAAGGATCCCCTGAACTTCAAGGCCGGCAAGGATCGCTACACGGACAAGGAAAAACAGGCGCGCAAGAAGACCGGACTCGATGATGCGGTGGTCACCGGTTTGGGTACCGTGAGTGGGCACCCCGTGAGCGTGTCCGTCATGGACTTCCGCTTCATGGGCGGGAGCATGGGCTCGGTGGTGGGAGAGAAGATCGCCCGCTCGATCCGGGATGCCATTGAAAAGCGCCGCTCGCTGATCATTGTCTCACAGTCGGGCGGGGCGAGGATGCAGGAGTCGATCCTGTCGCTCATGCAGATG
The DNA here is from genome assembly GCA_030748535.1 of Candidatus Krumholzibacteriia bacterium. Classification (NCBI taxonomy): domain Bacteria; phylum Candidatus Krumholzibacteriota; class Candidatus Krumholzibacteriia; species Candidatus Krumholzibacteriia bacterium. The sequence goes on along the minus strand of JASMLU010000016.1, from coordinate 2,542 downwards.
GCCAAGACTTCGGCACTTCTCGGCGAACTGCGCGAAGCGGGTCTGCCCTATATTTCCATCCTTACTCATCCGACGACCGGCGGCGTGACCGCTTCCTTTGCCATGCTCGGGGACATTATTCTTGCAGAACCGAAGGCCCTGATCGGCTTTGCCGGGCCCCGTGTGATTGAACAGACCATCCAGACGGAACTTCCCGAAGGTTTCCAGACCTCTGAGTTCCTGCAGGAGCATGGCATGGTCGACGCAGTCGTGGATCGCGCAAACCTGGGACGCTTTCTCGGCAACAGCCTGAGGTTCTTCACCGGCGGGCGTGCCCGGGCCGGAGAAGACAGCGAGGGCAGCGAGAGCGGCATTGCTTCTTCTTCCCGTCGCTCCGGCGGTTCTGCGGGCGACAGTCCGGATCTCTTCCGCGCCCGTGCCGCATCGGCCGGCGGAGGTTTGCCGCTTGACCCGGAAGCCTGAAGACCGCCACTACGAATTCCCCGAAGCTCCCCTCTTTGAAAGCAAGAGCGAGGCAGAAGCCTTTCTTTACGATCTTAGCCGCTTCGGCATGAAGCTGGGGCTTTCGAACATTCGCGAACTTTGTCGCCGGCACGGAGATCCGCAGAAGGGTCTCCGCTTTATGCATGTTGCCGGCACCAACGGCAAGGGTTCGACCTGTTTCTTTCTGGAGTCCCTCTTGTGCGCCCACGGTCAGCGCGTGGGAGCTTTTGCCAGCCCCCACTTGCAGCACATCGGCGAAAGGGTGCGCGTGGACGGGGTCTTTCTTTCCGAGGAGGATCTTGCCCGCTGGGTGTCTCTTGTTCGCAAGGACCTTGAGGAACTTCGCGCGACATTTTTTGAGGCCATGACCCTGATCGCTCTCCTGCACTTTGCCGAGAAGAAAGTAGACTGGGTGGCCTGGGAGACGGGTCTCGGGGGTCGCTATGACTCGACACGCGTGGTGGAACCTGCACTGACCTGTATTACCCGCATCGGCCTGGATCACACGAAATACCTGGGCTCGACTCTCGAGGAAATCGCCCGCGACAAGCTGGGAATTGCAAGGCCCGGAGTTCCTCTCTACACGGCTCAGGAAGAAGGCAGGCTTCTGGATTATATGCACTCGAAGGCGAGTGATGCAGGAGTGGAGTTGATTTCCGTGCCCTCTCTGGACTTGCCGGCCCTGCCCGAGTTTCAGCGTGGTAATGCAGCGCTGGCTTTACGGATGCTCGGCGATCTTGATCTCCTTCCCGAGGATGCAGAATCTGTGTTGCTTTCCACTGCACTGCCCGGGCGTTTTGAAGTCCTGCGCGAGGATCCCCTCTTTGTCGTCGATGGCGCTCACAATCCGCAGGCTCTCTCGGCAGTGCTTGCGGAGTGGTCGCATCGGGTGAGTACTTCGCAGGGAACTGTGATCTTCGGCTGCAGTGCGGACAAGGAAGTGGAGGGCCTGCTCGATCTGCTTCTGGAATGTGGCTCGCGGATTGTTTTGAGCCAGGCGCGGAACCCTCGCTCCCTGCCGGCTAGCGAACTGCATGAGCGCGCGGGAAGGCCCGAAGGCTGGCAAGTAAGCGCGGGACTGGAGGAGGCTCTGGGTTTGCTTGGGTCGGAAGAGCCGGTGCTTGTTACGGGGTCATTTTATCTGGCGGGGGAGGGGCTTTCGAGGTGCTTATGACTAAACTAGGGATTAGCGTATTTAGCATCTAGTGCGGTTGCGATCGCATCTGCTATGCGTTTGACTACTGGCACAGCGACAGAGTTGCCGGCTTGCTTGTAGCAGTGCGATCTTGCCATGTTCTCAGGAAACTTGACTTCAGGGGGAAAGCCCTGAAACCTTAGGCATTCAGCCGGAGTCAGCTTTCTGATGCCGTAATTGTCTAGTATGAGAGGAACATTATGGCCGCCTGTACCCATGTTTGCAGTCAGAGTGGGGCAGACATTGCTCTTGTTCTCCCTGACATACACTCTGCGCCACTGATATACAGTATCTCTCCTCTTCATAGTGGAGGAGAGTTCTTCGTAATAACGGTGCCCGGGTGGATAGTAGTATATATCGTCCTGTTTCCCATTTTCCAAGACACTATGAATTGCCCTGGTCAGCTTAACTGGGGAAGGAATCTCAAAATTGATGCTACAAATGTAGTCGGCATTCTTTGTCGTGAAGAGAGATTTCTTCGGCTGCTCATTTACTGCGCAAGAGCAGGCAGATTCATCACGAAAACCCACAACATAGATGCGCTCCCGAGTCTGCGGAACATTTCCGTATTCTTTGGAGTTGAGGACAAATGGAATAAACGAGTATCCTAGATCTTCAACGATTGTTTTGCGAATTACATTAAAGGTGTTTCCTTTGTCATGACCCACAAGGTTCTTAACGTTCTCAAGCAGATATGCTTCAGGTTGAAGCTGTTCTATGAAACGTGCTGTTTCAAAGAAGAGGTTTCCTCGGCCCTTCTCGTCATCAAAGCCTTGACGGTAACCAGCTACGCTGAAGGCCTGGCACGGGAAGCCGGATGTGAGGATGTTAACCTCTCCCAGCTGTTCTTTAGGTTCTGTAAAG